>JAGXII010000207.1 GCA_024635735.1 Christiangramia sp.
AACAACGTCTACGACCCATACGATTTGATTGCTTCTATTTTGGGCTTAATTGGAACCTTTGTAGTTATTCAGAATTTTGGATTTATGAATAAAGTGGAAAAAGAATAAAAACGTGCTACAACAGGTCCAGCACAAATAGTGGATAGCCTTTAAAAGAAAATCATTAACTTCACCTACCAACCAGGTCTAAGCCAACATCCCGAATCTATCGGGACGCATCCCTTACCCCGCTATTTATTCATAACCATAACCGTTGGCCTTCATTATCTCGCCGATTCAGAAATCTAACGCAACAATAAGTACTTTAAAAACTTATTTTGCAAGATGAAAAAATCCTATAACAGACTCCTTTTTCAGGAAAGAATTGAGATTAATGAAAATAAAGAGTTCCTTGAAAATATTGGAGTTATAGATAGTATTTACTCCAAAACGCTCGAAGAATACAGAAGGATTTATATTCAATTTCCAGATAGTTTTCTAACTGAGAATGATAAGAAATATCCTGTAGTTTTTATTTTAGATGGAGAGGTACTTTTACCCACAGTTAAAAATGTTCAAAGCTTTTATAGTGGTGGTTTTACTCCAGAAATGATTCTTGTGGGTATTTCAAATGAAAATCACCGAACACGAGACTTGACATCTTCTAAAATAACTGAGAAATATGGAATGCCATTTAATGAAGAAAATGGAGAGGCAGATAATTTTAGTGAATTTTTAGAAATAGAATTAATTCCATTTATAGAAAACAAGTATCCTGTCACCAATTTTAGAACCTTAATAGGTCATTCATATGGAGGCCTATTTACCATTTATACGCTAATTAATAATCCACAATTATTTTCCAACTACTTAGCCATTGATCCAAGTCTAGATTGGGATGATCAAAAATTACTCACAGATTCAAAAGCTAAATTGGCAAATAAAAATTATAATGGAAAAAGTTTATTTATGTCTTTAAATGGACAATTAAATATGCAAAATCCAAACGTTACTATAGAAAATGTAATGAAAGACACGACAGACTTTACATTATTTGCCAGGTCTAATATTACATTTTCAAATACGGTAAAAAAGAACAATAAAAATGGATTAGATTATGAATGGAAATTTTATCCCAGAGATCTACATGGCACAATCGCATTTCCATCTATTATGGATGGTTTAATATCTGTTTTTGAATGGTATCAAATGGAGAATACTTACAAATTTAATTCTCCTGCAACTTCAAAAGAGGAACTGTTTAGCATTGTAAATTATAGAGCTGCAAAACTCAAAAATAATTTTGGCTATGAAGTTCCGCCATATCCTGAAGAACTTCTCAATGCACTAGGTTATATGAGTTTAGACATGGAGCAATTAGGAAAATCAAAAATGTTTTTTGATTTTGCAATCGAGTATTATCCAAAAAGTTCCAATTCGTACGATTCTATGTCAGAATATTATGAAAGAATTGGTGATTTCAACAGTGCATTAAAATTCGCAACCAAAGCTTACGAACTAAATAACGATGACTACTATAAACAGAGAATAGAAGATTTAAGGAAAAAATAACGAAAGGCCAACCTCTGTTATAGCAAATAGCGGGTTTCACCGAAAAATTGTAATTTTTGAAACCAGGAAAGAAAATGTTTAACCACGCCTGTTGCGTGTTTGGTCTTTTATCAACTTTCTGGAAATTGATTTTTTTAAATTCAGAATTAAAAACCCCAATCTGATAATCGCATACTATTTGAAATAATTTGTTATTCAGGTACTTATAAAATTTAGCGAGATAATTTTTAAGTTATTTCTGTATATTTAATGCTTTCATAAGAATTTTTTACAACCAGTTTTCAAAAGATATGCTTAAAATAGTTTCCACAATTTTACTGGTTTGTTTTTTTTCAGGATTCTGTTTTTCACAATCTGAAATTTTAAGCGAAAAAGACCTTAATAACCAACCTGTAGATTCAATCTTGTCATGGATGCGTGCTAACAGCACCACAGGAGAGAATTTAGACGAATTTCACAGGATTGGCCTAAAAACTTTAAAACGAAGTTTAAAAACAGAAAATGATAGTTTAATTTCCAAAATCCATGAATCATTAGCTAACTGGCACTCTTATAATGGTTTGTTTTCACCTGACTCTGTGGTCTATCATGCCGAGAAGGCTTTAGCATATCATCTAAAAGGCGATGACCAAAAAAAAATTGCAGATACTTACAGGTCTCTTTCCATAGATTATTTAAATACCGGTCAATTAGATAAAGCACAGGAGGTATTGTTCAGGTCTATTGAACTGTACGAAGAACTAAAGGACGATGCCGGGCTGGGAAGTGCCTATCGTACTTTAGGTGTTAAATATCGCGTGATGGAAGATTATGAGAAATCTATATACTACACCAATCAGGCGATTCCTTTATTAGAGAAAACTGAAAATTACAGCGAGTTAGCGATCGCGCAATTCAATTTAATAATCGGGTATGGTGAACTCGGTGAATATGAAAAAGCCTATAAAGCTACCGAGGACTGCCTGGAAATTGTTAAAACAAAAGTACCTGAGGAAATTTTTATACCTATTAGAGCGTACTCCTATCGGGGTGAAGTCTATACAAAAGCCAAAGATTATGACAATGCTTTAAAAGATTATCTGGCAGCATGGGAATTGTGTAAAAAGCATATAGGTGAAGAACGTTGTGCCACCTATAGAACCGAAATTGGACAAATTTACCTGTTACAAAAAAATTATGGGCAGGCTTTAGATCATCTTTTGGCCGGTGTGAGCGCTTATGAAGATAAAGACCAGGGTGGGATCATTCAACCCTATTTAGATCTGGCAGAAGCCTATATTCAATTAGGTGATTATGAAAATGCCTTGTTATACAAAGACAAGGCATACACCAATTCTAAAAACTTACTGGAGGGTAAGATTGAAAATATTGAATCTGAGATGGCCATCAAATATGAAACAGGTAAAAAAGATGAGACTCTGGCATCTCAGGCAGCTTTAATAGAACAAAAAAGTAAAACCCAAACACTATTTATTGTGATCGCCTCTCTTTTATTCGTGTTTTTACTGTCTTTACTTTACTTCTTCTATAAGAGCAAAAAAGCCACCAGAATTATCAGAGCTAAGAATGCCGAAAATGAATTGTTGTTGAAAGAGATTCACCACCGTGTAAAAAACAACCTGGAAATGGTGAAAAGCCTTATAGCCCTTCAATCGGCTCAAATAGAAGATCCTGCCACAAAAGACGCCATGATCGCCAGTCAAAACCGTGTTCAGTCTATGGGGATCATTCATCAAAAATTATATCAGGGTACAAATCTGGGAAGTATTGAAATGAAGGATTATTTCATCAATCTAAGCGAAGGTATCCTTGACTCTTTTAATGCGGAAGATCAGGTAAAAATTGAATGTGCCATGGATAATTTAGATCTGGATGTAGATACGGCTGTGCCCATAGGTTTAATTGTAAACGAGTTGCTTACCAATGCGCTTAAATACGCTTTCCCCAAACAGCAGCCAGGCATCATAAATATTAGTTTGGAAAAAGACACTCATCAAAATTTAAAATTACAGGTAAGAGATAATGGAGTTGGGAAAACAGATGGTCTTGCGCCAAAAGGTACAGGCTTTGGCTCACAACTGGTTAAATTACTAACCCGGCAACTTAATGGAAAGATGATAGAACGTAATGATAACGGAACTCATATTGAATTTGACTTTTTAATAAGAAAAAGTGCATAATGAGTGAAAAGATAAAAATACTTATTGTTGAAGATGAAATGATCATCGCGGCTAATATCTCATTACAGTTAAATGAATTAGGATATGAAGTTACCGGCATTGTTCCCAGAGGAGAAGAAGCTTTAATGCATATTAAATCTGAAACTCCAGATATAATTCTGCTTGATATCAACCTTAAAGGCAATTTAGACGGTATAGAGACTGCTTTGACAATGCAAAAAACCCACGATATTCCTGTTATCTATTTAACCGCGAATTCAGATGATGCCCATTTTAACAGAGCCAAAGAAACCCACCCTTATGGCTTTATTGCCAAACCTTTCAAAAAATTAGATCTACAACGTGTAATCGAATTGACGATAACCCAAATAGGTATTAAGAAAAATAACAAGACTGATGTCAAATCTACAAATGATGAAGCCTTCATTTTAAGTGATTGTATTTTTGTGAGGCATTTTAATTCAATGGTGAAAGTCAATATTATAGACATTCTTTACATTGAAGCCGAACGGAATTACTGTCGTATTTTCTCCAATAACAAGGAATATTTACTCGTCATAACGCTAAAAGAGATGGATAAAAAATTACCGTCCAAACACTTTTTAAGAATTCACAGGTCTTACATTATCAATATTTCTCAAATCACAGAGATAGCCACCAGCCATATAGTTATTGGCAGGAAAGCTATTCCCATTAGTAAGTCTTTAAAAAAGGAATTGCTCAAGCGACTACAAACTATTTGATCGCCTTGCTAAGTAAACTTTCTTTCCCGGACAGCATATTGCTGCTTTCGTCCTTCTTCATTTAGTAAAACCATTGAATATGAGTTATTTAGACTTGAGATGAACATATTCATCTACAAAATAAATAACTTATGAAAACAACTAAACTTATTATTACTACACTATTCCTGGCAATCCTTAGCATCAATTCGCTCATTGCTCAGAACAATGAAAGTGAAATCTTAACCACAACTGAAATTACAGTCAAACAAGGTCATCACGCCCAGTTTATAGAAGGCGTCAAAACCTGGAAATCATGTTACGTGGAAAACAATGGGGAAGATAAATGGAATATGTGGCATAGAGAGCAAGGTGCAGGCAACCTCTACATTATGTCTGGTATGATACCAAATTGGGCCGAAATGGATAAAGAAGATCAGGCCAGTAATGAATGTTATATAATCCTGTTGAATTTAATTATGCCTCACATTGAAAAAGTGAATTCAAGAATTGCGCGAAGCATGCCGGAAGTGAGCAGAAGTTTTCCCGAGGATGCAAAATACATTCGCGTTAATTATTATAAGGTACATAAAGAGTACGCTTTTGAACAGGTAATAAGCACTGTGACCCAGGCCATAAAAGACAAAGAAGGTAGTGCCCGTGGCTTATGGTACAACATTGAACTTGGTGGTCCGGATACTCCTGACTTTATGATTGCTGAACCATTTACGAAATATGCAGATATGGATATAAAACGGGATAGTCCGGCAAAGATATACACTGATCTGGTAGGAGAAGAAAAAGCCGCTGAGCTTTGGGAAGTATGGTTCGATACCTTAGAAAATAGTTGGTCCTATACCTTCAAACTAAACACAGAAATGAGTAATTAATTAGCCATTCAACAAAGTTTTACAATACTGCCAGCCTTTTTTAACTAAATAATAAAAATACTCTTTTACTTAATTGAAATCGCCAGGGATAGAGTCTTTGCAGTCATCACAAAAGTTTATCCACAAGGTCTATCCACCATCATTTGTCAATTACAATTTTAAATAGTTAGGTCATTCATCAATCCTGATTAGATAGTTAAAAAAGGCTGAAAGTATTAATTTAAGCCGTGAAATCCCCAAAATATGACTAGCTGCAGATTTAAATCTACTAATCTTAAAATCTAAGTCATGAATAAAAAAATATCCAGCGTAAAAAATAGATTAGGTAGAAATTTAACTAAAAATGCATTAACACGATACGTTACGTTCTCAGCACTTTACACGGCACAGGGAATTCCTGAAGGCATCACAATTCTAGCAATGCCTGCCTGGTTAGCAATGAATGGTAAGTCGGCAATGGAAATCGCTGCTTTGGTTAGCGTTATGCTCATTCCATGGAGTTTTAAAATTATAATAGCTCCATTGATGGACCGTTTTACAATTTTGTCTATGGGAAGAAAACGGCCATGGGTAATCTTTGGTCAACTCGGATTAATAGTCAGTTTTTTGAATCTCGGCCTGGTGCCCGATCCCATAAACAATCTTAGCGGCTTAATGATAGCAGGTTTCTTCGTTAACTTCTTTGGAGCATTTCAGGATGTTGCTACAGACGGAATGGCTGTAGAGGTGATCCCCGGCCATGAACAGGCAAGAGCCAATGGTTTAATGTGGGGATCAAAAACAATAGGCCTTTCATTATCTTTAATAATTGGAACCTGGCTTATCAATAATTTTAGTTTTTCAATTGCTGTTTCCTCACTTTCAATAGCGGTAGCAACCATTATGATCTTCCCCATATATTTTAAAGAACGTCCGGGTGAAAAGCTTCTTCCATGGACTCCTGGCAAGGCGTCTACCCAATCAAAAAAGACACAGTTAAAAAGTTGGAACCACATCTTTAAGAGTCTATACAAAGTGTTGATATTGAAATCCAGTGTAGTGCTTTGTATTGGAATTTTTCTCTTAGGTATAATGTTTGGCCTGGTAGAAACACTACTACCTATTTTTAGTATTCAGGAATTAGGTTGGACAAATTCATATTTTTCGAACATACTCTCCATAACCTCTGTAATTGGAGGTTTTCTAGGGATGATTGTTGGAGGCTATCTTGTAGATCATTATGGTAAAATTAAAATGCTTAGCCTTTACCTTATTTTATTAACCAGCCTGATAGTAGTTTTTGCTCTTATGACTAATTTATGGAGCAGCGTTTTTGTAATAATTGCCTTTATCCTATCGTATTGCACCCTGTATACTTTTTTATGTATAGCCATTTTTGCATCTGCCATGCATCTGTGCTGGAAAACGGTTGCTGCGACCCAGTTTACACTTTATATGGCCATATCCAATATGGGACGTGCTACCGGAGCGGGCCTGCTTGGATTTTTGAAGACCAGTTACAATTGGGACACTGTCTTTTTTACTATAGCTATAATACCTTTTGTTCTGGTAATTATTATTCAGTTTATAAATCTTAAAAGGCACAGGATCAAAGTGAATAGTTTTGATGTTATACCATATGAAATAGTTACTCCTCCGGTAATAAAAAATTAAGATCGTTAATGTAGAAATTAGAACGGTAATAGCCTTCCAGTTTTTAGGTTGTAAGTACAGAATACAATGAAAAATTTTCTATCAAGCCTGAAAAACCCAAAGATATTGGAGTTCTTACCATTTGCTGGTCTTGGGGAACCAGCTTTGCAGGTGATAATGAAAAGATCGAGGGTTCTTTAGGCGTTAGATAAAACCTTATATATCACAAATCTGAACTATAAAAGGTCTAATCACGTCTAAGGACTGGCAGTTTCCAAAATTTTTAAACTAAATCACGACACTATTTAAGGCCTTCTGAAAATGTGATTGAAAAACTTCAGAATTTCTGATATTTGAAGAAAATAGAATCGCTTAAATCTTCGGAAAAAACCTTCCAGCCTTTTTTCGGTAAGCTGCATAATCTTCATAACGCTTCATCAATTGTTCTTCTTCATATCTCGATTTTATAGCAAAAAGCATATACAATATCAGCGTGATCAATAATCTGTAAAAAGATTCTGTATAAACGGCATAACCTCCTAAACTTATAAGAATCCCGGTGTATATAGGATGCCTTGTGTATTTATAAAGTCCGTTTTGGATCAATTGAGAACCCGGTTTTGGAGTTGGAAACGGGGAAAGGTTTTGGTTAAGCTGAATTATAGCCAGAATAAAAATAAGAGCTCCTAAACCGGTAAGTGATAAAAAGATCCATTGGATCCACTCAGGAAGAGTGAAGTCCAGGAATTCAATATCAAAATAATACAGCACAAACAAAAGAATTTGTACACCTACCAAAATATAATCTTTTTTCTGTAAATACATATTTAAGCTTCTGACTTTTTAAATACCGATTTCCAGACTTTTTTTAGCAACATCACAATGGGGAGAATCAATATACCAACACCCAACCCCACAAGGAATTCTCCAAGGATCGCTGGCGCTGGCAAACTGTGAACCAGATCATGAATAAAATGAATATTATGTACAAATATCCCCCCGGAAACAAGAAGTAAGGCAATGGTACCAATAATTCCTAAAGACTTTATCACCCATGGTAAAGCATTGACCAGAGCCCGACCAACCTTATCTGAAAAACTATTGTCTCTTTCGTTCAGGTCGATTAATTTCACGCCAAATTCATCCATTCTAACGATAAGTGCTACGATTCCATAAACGCCAATAGTGGCTACAATCGCAATTATGGTAACTACGATGATTCTGGTAAAAAGCTCCTCCGACTCAACTGTTCCCAATGCGATTATTACAATTTCAATAGATAAAATAAAGTCGGTGAAAATAGCAGATTTGATCTTTTCCTTTTCATGAACAAGCATCTGTTCTTTCGTTAGATCCTTGAGGTCATGAATATCCTCAGCGTGTTTATGTGGAAATATCCATTCATATATTTTTTCAGCTCCCTCATAGGCCAGGTAAAGTCCACCCAAGACGAGAATAAATTTTATCACAACGGGCACAAAAGCACTTAACAAAAAAGCTATGGGGAGTATGATAAGTTTATTAAGGAATGAACCTTTGGTGATCGCCCAAAGAACAGGCAGTTCGCGGTCTGATAGAAATCCCGAAGCTTTTTCGGCATTCACCGCAAGGTCATCACCAAGGATTCCCGCTGTTTTTTTCCCGGCAACCTTGCCCATTGTTGCCACATCGTCCATTAATGCCGCTATATCATCCAGAAGCGCGAATATTCCCGAAGCCATAAGTTCAATAATTGTATAAAACGGAGGTAAGTTGCAGCTTTTTTATCAGAATTAGAAAAATAAATTTTTGCCCTTTTTAAGTTCAGAATTTATATACCCGCTGAAAACAGTTATGCGTACGCTAGTTTTGAAATTTTGTTATCCACATAAGTCATTTAAATCAAAGAGACTATCTAAAAAGTCGTTTTTTGTGTCTGGTTGAATTTGATACAATTCGTTTTGGAAAATGACACTTTAGTAACTTTTTAGACAGTCTCTTCTATCATCAATCAATCAATCACTTTTCATTATTAATGGCTGCCTGAGCTGCTGCAACACGTGCAATTGGAACCCTGAAAGGCGAACAGCTTACATAATCCATTCCCATTCTGTAACAGAATTCTATAGAAGAAGGTTCTCCACCGTGCTCTCCACATATTCCAATCTTTAATTTCGCATTAGTGCTTCTGCCTTTTTTTATTCCTGTTTTTATTAACTGGCCTACTCCTTCCTGATCAAGTATTTCAAAAGGATCACTGTTAAGAATTCCTTTTTCAAAATATACGGGAAGAAATTTTCCGGCATCGTCACGGGAATATCCATATACCATTTGAGTAAGGTCGTTGGTTCCGAAAGAAAAGAATTCAGCATGCCTCGCAATTTTATCGGCAGTTAACGCGGCACGCGGAATTTCAATCATAGTTCCTACCAGATAATCTATAGAATTTCTACGTTCTGAAAATATTTTATCTGCAGTTTTCCTTATGATCTCTTCCTGAAGCAGGAATTCATTCAATGTTCCCACAAGTGGCACCATAATTTCAGGTTGAACATCAATCCCTTGTTCTTTTAAATTCAATGCAGCTTCAATAATAGCCCGGGTTTGCATTTCAGTAATCTCAGGATAAGTATTTCCTAACCGGCAGCCCCTGTGCCCGAGCATTGGATTGAACTCTTTCAGTTCGTCTACTTTATTTTTTACTGCCCTGACAGATATATGCATTTCTTTAGCGAGCTCTTTTTGCTGAGCCAATTCATGTGGAACGAATTCGTGCAAAGGAGGATCCAGCAGCCTTATGGTAACAGGATAACCTTGCATAGCTTCAAAAATCCCCTCAAAATCACTTCGCTGCATGGGTAACAATTCTTCCAGGGCCCTCTTTCTTCCATTTCGTGTTTCAGCCAGAATCATCTCGCGCATTGCCTTAATTCGATCCTGCCCAAAGAACATATGCTCGGTCCTGGCAAGACCAATTCCACGCGCACCAAAATTTCTTGCCGCCATGGCATCATTAGGGGTATCTGCATTTGTTCTTACTTTCATTGTAGAGAAAGCATCGCATAAATTAAGGATCTCAGCAAATTCACCACTTAATTCCGGTTCAACAGTAGCAACTTTACCTTCAATAATATTGCCGGTACTTCCGTTTAATGAGATCCAGTCGCCCTCATGATATTCCTTATCACCCACTCTAATCTGCCTGTTGTGGTAATCTATATTTAGTGCTCCCGCTCCGGAAATACAGCATTTACCCATACCCCTTGCAACAACAGCGGCATGAGAGGTCATCCCTCCCCTGGCTGTTAAAATTCCTCTGGCAATGTCCATTCCTTCCAGGTCTTCCGGAGAAGTTTCTATTCGAACCAGAATGGAATTCTTGTATTTATCGGCCTCATCGGCAAAGAAAACTATCTGGCCTGTTGCGGCACCTGGAGATGCAGGTAAACCCTGGGCAATCACATGAGCGTTCTTTAATGCCTTAGTATCAAAAACAGGATGCAGTAACTCATCAAGTTTCATAGGTTCAATACGCTGTAAAGCTTCTTTTCGATCAATTAAACCTTCCTTTAGCAGGTCTACAGCAATTTTGATCATTGCGGTACCTGTACGTTTGCCGTCCCGGGTTTGAAGAATCCATAGTTTTCCCTCCTGAATAGTAAACTCCATATCCTGCATGTCCCTATAATGCCTTTCAATTTTTTTCTGATATTCATCCAGTTCTGCATATAAGGAAGGAAGCAGTTCTTCAAGAGATGGATACTTTTCTTTCCTTTCTTTTTCATTTACCCTGGCCAGTTTTGCCCAGCGCTTTGAGCCTAATTTTGTAATCTGTTGAGGTGTCCTTACACCAGCTACCACATCTTCACCCTGAGCATTCATCAGATACTCGCCGTTAAAGACATTTTCTCCGCTTCCCGCATCCCTGGTGAAGCAAACTCCGGTGGCCGAGTTATCTCCCATATTTCCAAAAACCATTGCCTGAACATTGACAGCGGTTCCCCAGTCTGAAGGATATCCATGAATTTTTCTGTAATAAAGAGCACGGGCACCATTCCAGCTGTCAAATACCGCCATAATAGAATCCCATAGTTGTTGCAATGGATCATCGGGAATAGCTTTCCCGGTGCGTTTTTTTATAATATCCTTAAAATCGGTCACAAGTTTTTTAAGATCCTCGACATTAAATTCGGTATCCAGCTTAATATTCCGGCGTTCCTTAAGTGCATCTATGATCTCTTCAAAAGAATCAACATCTTCCTTGGAATCTGCTTTCATACCAAGAACCACACTACCATACATTTGAACAAAACGGCGATAGGAATCCCACACGAAGCGTTCATTATTAGTCTTTTTTATTAATCCTTTCACAACCTCATCATTCAATCCCAGGTTAAGAACGGTATCCATCATCCCTGGCATAGATTTTCTTGCCCCGGAGCGAACGGATAGCAACAAGGGATTTTCACTATCTCCATATTTAGCACCCATTATATCCTCAATATGATGCAAACCGTTTTGTATATCCTTTTTGAGTACCTCTATTAAAGCATCTTTTCCATATTGGTGATATTGCGTACAAACTTCTGTGCTTATGGTAAATCCCGGAGGAACGGGTATCCCTATCATACTCATCTCGGAGAGATTAGCACCTTTCCCTCCCAAAAGGTCTTTCATGTCTTTACTGCCATCGGCAAGTTTATTCCCAAACCTGAATATCCTCGCCTTATTTTCTACAATTGACTCCATGATGCTACTTTTATGATGGAAAATGTATAATCCAGTATTAAGATATGCCATAAGAAATTGAAAAAGCATGATAAAAATCATCTAATCAACTTTTTATGAGAGGTTTACAAATTAAAATAGTGCGAGGTATTCTATTTTTAATTTTTGAATAGGGTTATGTAACTTTAAAGCAAAAGATATCTGTCAAAAAAGAGGTTGAATTAATAAATAAGGCATTACGGTTATAAAGCATAGATATTTTTCCAAATCACCAATAATTATAAATTCCTTTCAAATTTCATCACAGCCCCCAATCAGCATGAAAAACAGCATTAATTTTATCCTTTTTACACTTAGTTTTTTTATATCATCTGCCCAAAATTCCACTACTCTTTCCGGTAAAATATTCAATCAAGAATCTGCTCCCGTAAATAATGCTACGGTAAGCTTGTTGAATAGTACTTTCAGCAGTCTTTCAGATACAAAGGTGATTTTACCTTCACCAAAGTGCCTTCCGGAGATTATATTTTAATTGTTGAAAAATATGGTTTTTCCACTCTAACCAGGGCAATTACTATCCCAATGGATAAAAATCTGGAGCTACGACTTTTCTCTAACATGGAAAATCTGAATGAAATTATAGTTACGGCCCAGAAAAGGGAAGAATTAATCCAGGATATTCCTGTAAGTATTACCAGTCTGTCTAAAGAGGCTATATTGGATAACCAAATTCAGTATACCAACGATCTCACCGCTATCACACCAAATTTATACGCAAGTGATCCTGGCGACAGTCGAACTGTTACTTCTATAAGAGGGATTGTATCTACTTCTTATGATCCCGCCGTGGCAACTTATATAGATGGTGTAAATCAGTTCAATCTGGACACCTACGTTTCCCAGCTTTTTGATATTGAGAGAATAGAAATTTTACGGGGCCCTCAGGGAACACTTTACGGCAGAAATGCCATGGGAGGTGTGATAAATATTGTCACCAAAAAACCTGAAAAGGAAACAGCCGTATTTGCAGAAGCAGGTTTTGGAAATTATGGCCGTCACCGTTACTTAGCAAGCGTTCAGACGCCTCTTTGGAACGATAAGCTCTCTTTTGGAGCAGCCGCTTTATACACTGAAAGAAATGGTTTTTACAGGAATGAGTTTAACAACTCTGACTATGATTCTCAGAAAAGCCTTTCCGGGAATTACTATTTAAAATATCATTTTAATCCTTCCTGGAATGCAACATTAAACTTTAAACATTTTTACGCCAACAACGAAGGTGCTTTCCCGCTTGTAATAGGGAAAGAGGCTGCTTTCGAAAGTCCTTTCACCCTGAACCAGAATCAGCTAGCCGTTATGAAGGATCATACAATTAATTCTTCCCTCGTTATCGAGCATAAAGGTTCAGATCTTAATTTTAGTTCCCAGACTGCTTTTCAAAAAAATTACAGATATTATCAAAATGGAATCGATGCCGACTTTTCAGCTTTGGACGCCTTGTATATTAAAAATGATTACGGGAAAGACTGGAATAATGTAAAAGTAGTCACTCAGGAGTTCCGGTTTTCTTCTCCTGCACGAAATAAAAAACTGAACTGGACAGGAGGCAGTTATATTTTTTACGAAGAAAGCCCGGTAAAACAGGCTACAGTATTTGGAGAAGATGCGGCTATGTTAGGTTCTGAAGCAACGAATTTCTCTCTTATTAGCACTTCAGAATCAACCTCAAAAGGAATTGCTTTTTTTGGACAGGCTGATTATGAATTAACTTCAAAATTGAATTTTATTGCCGGTCTCAGATATGATTATGAACATAAAGAACAGTCGGTCGTTGGCGAATACCAGCAAAACGATTCACCGGAACCGGCTTTTAAGTTTCAGCCGGACACCTCAGCAGTTGCCACCTTTAAAGCTTTTTCACCAAAATTGGGAACCAGCTATGAACTTTCTGAAGAATATCTTTTCTTCTTAACTTATAGCAAAGGATACAGGGCCGGAGGGCTCACTCCACTGACTACTGATCCTAACCAACCTCCCTTGTATGAGTACAGACCTGAATTCAGCAATAATTTTGAAATCGGGGCCAAAAATACTTTTCTTAATAAGAAGATACTTCTTAATGCAACACTATTCTATACCACGGTGACAGACGTACAGGTTCCTACACTTTTATTACCCGATGCGGTTGTGATTACCCGAAATACGGGAAAAATGACCAGTAAAGGACTGGAAGTTGAATTGAGAACAAAACCTTTCAAAGGCCTGGAATTAAATTATGACCTGGGAATTACAAATGCTAAATACGATGACTTAAAAGTGGCAGGGGAAGACGGCATGGTAGATTTAGGAGGTAATATGCAGGTTTTCACGCCCGACCTAACTTCAATGTTATCGATTCATTATACTTCAGATTTTGATTTTATAAATGGTTTGGATTTTAGCTTTTACACCGGCTGGAAACATATAGGAAAACAATATTTTGATCTTGCCAACACTTTAAAGCAAGAGCCCTATAGTCTTTTCAATGCTCACTTCGGAATGAAATATCACAGATACAAACTGGTTTTCTGGGCAAATAATATTTTTGATAAGAAATATATAAGTTACGGATATAATTTTGGTGCGGTGCATCTTGGAAATCCTGCAAGCTTTGGAACAAGTCTATACTTTCAACTTTAGAAGAGGCCACTTTTCTACACAATCATCCTGGCTGATAAAATAATTATAGTACTAACAATTTGATCTTTAAATGCCTCTCTATTTTTGTATCCGGTTGCCTTTTCTTAATTAGCTCCTAGATCATTGAAAACCACTTTATAAAAGCATTTTTCTTCCTGAGTAATACTTCCCCGGGTTTATTTCTTTTCCACTCGCCTACTTTGTAAAGTGCCTAATGATATAGGCCTGAAGTAGTTTGTTATAAGTCTACTATCGAAACTATCTATTCATAGGCACTTAGGACCGGATTATTTCTACAATCTATTACAAGGCAGTCAAATGATTAAAGTTGCATCTATTGAAAATAATATATAAATTCTATCCTAAAATCCTTATAAATTAGTAAGAATTAGCAATTATCTGCTCATATAATTCCTGTTTACCACTTAGTTGTTCTGGCTCACCTTTTTCATTTGCAATTTTACTAAGCTCTTCTAAAGATAAGTCTCCATTTTCAAACTTAGCTCCGTTCCCAGCATCATAAGAAGAATACCTTTCTTTTCTTAACTTCTTATAATCAGTGTTATCCAATATTTCATTGGCACAAATCAGTCCTCTGGCAAAAACATCCATTCCGGCAATATGGGCAATAAATTTATCTTCCAGATCGGTAGAATTCCTTCTTACTTTAGCATCGAAGTTAATGCCGCCACCCTGGATTCCACCACCCTCAAGAATAACAAGCATAGCTCCAGTTATTTCAAAAAGGTTGATTGGGAATTGATCGGTATCCCAACCATTTTGGTAATCCCCGCGGTTAGCATCTATACTACCTAACATTCCGGCATCTACTGCAACCTGCAACTCATGCTGAAAAGTATGTCCTGCTAATGTTGCGTGATTCACTTCTAGGTTTAGTTTAAAATCATCCTGAAGTCCATATTTTTCAATAAACGCCAGGGAAGTTGCCGCATCATGATCATACTGGTGCTTCATTGGCTCCATGGGCTTTGGCTCGATAAGAAAATTTCCTTTAAAGCCTTGTTTCCTTGCATAATCCTTACAGGTATGAAGAAAACGTGCTAAATGCTCCTGCTCTCTTTTCATATCGGTATTTAAAAGACTCATATAGCCTTCTCTACCACCCCAAAACACATAGTTTTCACCTCCTAAAGCGATCGTAGCATCCAAAGCTATTTTTGCCTGGCCACCTGCATAAGCAAGAACGTCAAAATTTGGATTGGTAGCCGCTCCATTCATATATCTTTTATTGCTGAAAAGATTGGAGGTTCCCCACAATAATTTGATCCTACTTTCCTGTTGCTTTTGCTTAGCATATTCAACCATTGTTTGAACACGCTTTTCAAATTCAGCCAAAGTCGGAGCTTCGTCTACAACATCCACATCATGAAAACAATAATATGGCATACCAAGCTTGGACATAAATTCAAAAGCAGCGTCCATTTTATCTTTTGCTCGAGTAATTGGATCTTCACTTTTGTCCCAGGCAAAAGTTTCGGTTCCCGGCCCAAACGGATCGGCCCCGGTATTATTAAAAGTATGCCAGTATGCAGTGGCGAAACGTAAATGTTCCTTTAAGCTTTTCCCGGCCACAATTCTGTTCTCATAATACCATTTAAAAGCAAAAGGATTTTTACTTTCCCTTCCTTCAAATTTTACTGTTTCGATATTCTTAAAAAATTTACTTTCTGAACTCATAATTATTCTTCTTCTATTTTAATATTTCGTTTCCAGTTTTCGTAGATCTCTTTATATTCTGAAGTCAATTCTTTTATTGGTTTGATGGTTTCAAGACATTTTAAGCCTCCAAAAGCATCTTCAATCTTATCATAATACCCAAAACCGTATGCAGCTCCGCGTGCTGCTCCTTCAGCTCCGGAAGTATTATAAAGTTCCAGAGTACTACCGGTAGTATTACAGAAAATTTCGCGAAATACCGGGCTAAGGAAAAGATTTGCATTCCCAGCTCTAACCACCTCTCCTGAAGTTCCTAAAGATTTCATGATATCAAAACCATAATTCATCGCGAATACAATTCCTTCACAGGCAGATCTTATTAAATGCGCTGGTTGATGGATATTGAAATTTAGATTTTCGATACCAGAATTTGCTTTTTTGTTATTGAAGATTCGCTCCACACCATTTCCAAAAGGATAGAACAACAGGTCTTCGCTCCCTGGTTTTACTTTGGCGGCCTGTTCATTCAAGAGGTCATAAGAGATCAATTCTTTATTTCCTACAGAAATCAGTTTTCGCAGCCACTGATACAAAATCCCGGAACCGTTGATACAAAGCATAACACCGTTCCTTTTTTGTGCTTCGGAATTATTGACGTGTAAAAATGTATTGATTCGGTTTTTATCATCATAAATATCATCATCACTTACCGAATAAACCACTGCAGAAGTTCCTGCTGTGGTAGCGACTTCTCCCGGGTTCAAAACATTCAGTGAAAAAGCATTATTTGGCTGGTCTCCGGCACGATACGTAATCACCGCTTCCGGGCTCAAACCTAATTCATCTGCAATTGTAGAATCAATTTTTGCCTGATGACCAAAATTTTCCACAATCTCAGGCACCATTTCTTCGGAAAGCCCCATTTTATCCAGAACTTCTTTAGCCAGTTTTCCTTTTGGGAAATTCCATAGTGCAGCTTCAGACAAGCCCGAAGTGGTAGTTTGTGCAACTCCTGAAAGTTTAGCGGCGATAAAATCACCGGGAAGCATCATATACTTCGCTTCGGCATAAATCTTTGGTTCATTTATTTTTACCCACTTCAGTTTGGAAGCGGTGAAATTTCCGGGACTACCCAGAATTTGTTGCTGGCAGTTTTCTTTACCAATTGCCTCCAAAGCCCCGTTCCCTATATCTACTGCCCTACTGTCACACCAGATGATAGAAGGTCTAACGGGATTGAGATTCTCATCTGTAAGTACCAGGCCGTGCATTTGGTAGGCGATACCAATTGCTTTAATTTTTTTCAGATCTATCTGATGCTTCTTCGAAATTCCTCCAAGGCCTTCTTTTACATATTTCCACCATATTTCAGGATTTTGTTCTGCCC
>JAGXII010000208.1 GCA_024635735.1 Christiangramia sp.
GCCTCCATATGCGTAAAAATGGTCATTTTCAGTATTCCCGGCATATTCATCAGGAACCAGCTGCTTCAATCCCTGATCCATCCAATCCCATACAAAAGCTCCAAAAAAATTGTTATCCTCGTAGATCAAATTCCAGTATTCTTTCAGGTTGCCGTTACTGTTTCCCATGGCGTGTGTATACTCACAGAGCATATAAGGCACATCGGAATATTCTTTCGTAGTCATCTCACTGGATTCTACATCTGAATACATTCTGGAAATAAGATCGGCGTTTACCACTCCCTTTTTCTTACTTGTTCCCTGATAGTGAAAAGGTCTGGAGGGATCAAAATTTTTCACCCAGTCATAACAGGCTTTTACATTCGGGCCATCTCCACTTTCATTCCCCATAGACCAAATAATCACAGAAGGGTGATTAAAATCCCTGTGCACCATTCTCTGCACGCGGTCTAAATATGGTTTTTTCCAGGCCGGATTATTTGATAATTCATTTGAATTATCGTTTCCAAATCCGTGAGTTTCTATATTACCTTCATCAATAAGATAGATTCCATATTTGTCACAGAGGTCATACCATATGGGATCGTTGGGATAATGACTCGTTCTAATCGCATTAAAATTATGCTGCTTTAATAATTTAATATCTTTAATCATACTTTCTTTACTAATAGTATGACCATTTTCGGCATCATGCTCATGCCTGTTTGCACCTTTTAAAATAACTCTTTGACCGTTCACCAAAAACCTGCCCTCTCGAATCTCCACTTTTCTGAATCCAACTTTTTGTGGAATAACTTCCAGTACTTTCCCAGATTCACTCAGAAGAGATATAAATAGATTATAGAGAAAAGGATTTTCAGCATTCCACTGTTTAATCGCAGGTATTTGTAGTTCGGAAAATTCAAAAATCGTTTCTCCTTTATCTGCAGAAACACTTTTAGAGCCCTTCAGTACCTCCTGTCCCTTATTATCATAAAGTTCAAACTGTAGGCTTATTTTTTCATTTTCATTGGCAACCAGATTTCCATTTAAATTAAAAATGCCATTTTTATTATGCTCATCCAATGTAGAGCCTACGCGAAAATCCCGAATATGAGCCTTTGATGTACTCCATAGATAAACATCTCTAAAAATTCCACTTAAACGCCAGAAATCCTGATCTTCCAGATAAGACCCATCACTCCACCTGTAAACTTCTACAGAAAGATCGTTCTCTCCTTGTTCCAGGTATTCAGTAATATCAAATTCTGCGGGTGTTCTGCTTCCCTGACTATATCCAACTTTTTTTCCATTCACCATGACATACAAAGCAGATTCTACCCCATCAAAATGGAGATAAACTTTTCTTCCTCTCCAGTCTCTGGGAACCTCAAAAACTCTTTTGTAGGAGCCAATAGGATTATTTTTGTGCGGAGCCTTTAATTTCGAAATATCAAAAGGGTATATGTTATTGGTATAAATGGGAATACCATATCCTTTCATCTGCCAGTTTGATGGTACCTCAATATTGTTCCAATCTAAATTTGAATATGATTTCTTATAAAAATCAACTGGTCGGGATTCAGGATTTTTCGCCCAGTGAAATTTCCATAGTCCATTCAGATTTTTAAAAAAGGGAGACTTTTCTTTTGAAAATTCTTTGGCGAGCATTTTATTTGGATAAACCATCATGGTCGCATGAGGTTTTTCTGCATTAACCTGTATGACATCGACATTATCCCAATTAGGATTGGCCTGACCAAAGGATAGGTGGAAAGCGAAAAATATTAAAAGAACAATAAATCTAAAATTGACCAACCTCATGATTTTATAAACTATTTTATCTTAACTCTCATCTGAATAACTAAATACCGCTTCCGGAACTGGATTTACTTCTCCCGAATTAAACTTCCACATTAGGGAAAGATCTTCGAAAGATTTCTTTTCATCTTTCATTATATAGATATCTATAGGGTGCAAGCCTTTTTGAAGCATTACCGGAAATTCTTCAATAGCATTATGGCTAAAATCTCCATCCAGGATGTTGATATTATCTATCCGGACAAAGAATTTCTGGTCTGTCTCCAGTGAAAATTGATATTCACCATTCTCCGGTATATCGATGTAAGCCTTCCAGTGAATCAAATTGCCTTTCATCTGTTTGAATATTTTAAGATTTTCAACAGCGGTCGTATACGTTGGTTTATCATCCATTTCTGAAATCCAAGGTAATTCGGTTTGATAGCATCTGGCTAAAAGGCCCGGTTTAGTAACCCCGGGATTAACCGAAGAAACCAAAGCTTTATCATAAGGTCTGGATGCCGAAGTATCAATATGGCGCATTTGAAGCACTTTTTCCTTCATTTTTAATTGCAGATCACTATATTGAGTTGAAAGGTCTTCCTGCTGGCCGGGATCTTTCAATACATTATAGATTTTAAAATCATCGGCAGAAGATTTTATATCATACCTAACGCCAACCATATTACCAATCCTAATCATTTGCATTTGTTTCCTTCGGGTCTTTTTATGATTTTCACCAAAATCTTCATAATCTGGTGTTACACCTGGATGAAAATATTCTACATATATCTGGCTTTCCTGTTGTTCCCCTTTACCTGTTAGTGATGGCAATAAAGAGACGCCACTAGTTCTAATGGGAGCTTTTATTCCTGCTGCATCTGCAAAAGTTACCATCCAGTCGTAAGAAATGCTGGGAGTATCTATAATTTGATTGCCTGCTATTGAACCTGGCCAGAATGCGATGGTAGCTGCCCGTAGGCCACCTTCATAACAATCCCTTTTAATTCCATCAAAATCGGCATAATTATTAAAAAACTCTGGAGTATAATTCTCATACTTATCTTTGGGAAGATATGATTCCTTTGATGGGCCATTATCTGAAGTGAATATTACGAGCGTATTCTCAGCTATTTTTAAATCTCTTAAAAGCTGAAGGATATCTCCCACCTGATCGTCTATTCGTTTATTGACCGTAGCAAATCGCTTATAGGTGTCAGGCCAGGCGATTTCTGGTGTATTAGGATTTTTATCATGATCGTAGGTGGCATTTTCATATAAGGCATCTACATAAGAATCTACCTTCCCCGATGCAGTATTAATCATTTTACCAGGTTTTCCCATCCACTGCAAGCCACCTTTCAAACCATTGCCTTCCGGGTAGGCCTGTGTGGGAAGCTCCAGTACAGCATGGGGAGTATCGTAGGCCAGATACATAAAGAAAGGCTTTTCATCATTTTTCTGCTTATGATCTATAATATACTTTTTTGCCCTGGCAGTGAAAAGATCACCCGTATAGCATTTATCCAGTCCTGAAGAAACTTCAGTATAATCATCATAAACCTCTTTTGGCTCACTATACACCCCTTCCTTTGGGTAATGTTCATGACCATCCTTGTGTCTTATATAACCATAATAGTCATCAAAACCTCTCTTTAACGGATGGGATGGCCATTGTGGCCCCTCACCTTCACCCTGCAATCCCCATTTTCCAATGGCGATTGTTGCATATCCGGCCTCTTTAAGTACATTGGCGAGCGTATAATTATCTTCCAGTGCTTTATCAAATTGGTTATTCCGTACATTGGCATGGCCCTGATTTAATCCTAACAATAATGAAGCCCTAGAGGGTGCACATACAGGTGCGGCACAATAATGCTGGGTTAATTGCGCTCCTTGTTTTGCCATTGAATCCAGGTTAGGAGTAGATAACCATGGCTTACTCGAATCACCCTTACCCTTTCTTTCATTCTGAAAAAACACCCCAATATCCCCATATCCCATATCATCTGTTAGGATGTAAATTATATTGGGTTTCTTTAAATTTTTGTCCTGTGCATTCAAATAATTCACACAAAACAAAAAAAACAGAATACCAACTATTGATTTATTTTTCATCATCATATTTTTTTAGCTTTAAATTTTATTCATCTTAAGCTATCATGCTATAAATTCTGCTCAACATCTTTCTCTTGAACATTATTTTTTAATAGAAACACTGTTATCATCCAGGGTGACCTGTTTTTCAAAAAATAACCTCACCGGTCCTAACAATCCTGACTCTAAAAGAGGAGAATCTTTTTCCCAAAGTTGCCAGGTGGTAAAGGAATTTCGATTGGTGGGACTGGTTTTGCCTTCTAAAACCCACTGCGGCCACTCATGTAAAGAACCATTTGCCTTTCTATTAGAATCTTCCGGCAATTGTTCATCGCCTATGAGACGATTTATCCAGAGATTAACGACTTTAATTTCAATAGTATTTGTTCCCATTTTTACAGCATTGGTGATATCTATGGTATATGGCCTTTTCCAAAGAATCCCCAAATCTTTTCCGTTGATTTTTACCTCCGCCATAATGGCTACATTTCCTAAATCAAGTAGAAGTTTATTATTCTCCATCATCTCCTTTGAAAGCGAAATATTCTTTTTGTAAATAGCATGACCACTGTAATATTTAATATTTTCATTGGGGTGCTTAGGCCATGAAATAAGTTCTGGGAAAATGGTTTTTTCAGGCGCTCCCATACCATCAATAAAATAAACATCCCACGATCCTTTTAACTCTAAAGGTTCTGGTATTTTTTCCACTTCAAAGCTATACTTCCTTTCATCTGAGCGTGTCACGCTATATTCTCCTGGCTTAGACAAGGTTAGTTCGTATTCGTTTTTATCGTTTTGAGCAATGTTAGTGATGGTTTCTTCTCCATTAAGAGATAACTTTTTTATAGACTCGCTGCTTTTGTTTTCGGACTCAAAGACTATAAATACAGAACCTTCAGCCTCCAGGGAAATTGGCATTTTTATCATGCCATTTACCTCTTCAAATTGTCCAGCTTTTTCAGTTTTACCTGTCATTGGATCCCACAATTGCGGCTGCATACCCTTTACTCTAAATGTACAGATGGTAGTTACAGGTTTTTTTTCAGGGTTGGCAATAAAATAAACCTGGGTCCCATCTATATTCCTGTGGATAAAACGAAGATATTCTTCAGAAGAAAAATCTTTTTCAATTTCCATTTCGGCCAGCACTTCTTCGGGTATTTTTCCATAGATGATACGCCCTTTACCAATTTTATTCTCTTTGATATTCACACCATCACAATTCCCCCATAGTTCAGCTGCAATTTTTTGTACTTCTAGATCATTTTGTGGATAATTGGATAATCCCAGTGCTTTTTTAGGTGGAGTTCCAATCACTGTGGCACCGGCTTCTGCTAATTCTTTAAATTTTTTCAAGAGTTGCGGGGTCATAATTTCAGTTTCGGGCATCACCAATACCTTGTAGTTCATCCCATCAGGCAAAACGATTAGCCCGTCTTTAACCGACATACGTGTAAGAACCACCTCTGCCGGGCATCCATCAAATTTATAGGTCGCATCGTCGCGCTTATATGGTGATTTCCAGGTTAGCGGAGTCAGTTCCGGAGAGACATAACAAAGATCTGCAACAAATAATCCCTGTTGCAATAAATACTGGCAACGAGCTAAATATTGGTGCCAGGCAATAGATTGTTCCCACCATGTTTGGGTGCGCTCATAATGCATCCCAAAAGGCCCCATGGAAACCCCGGGACTAATATTTAGATAGGGTTGCATGGCATAGCGGTGAAAAACAAAACGGTTAATACCTGCACAAAGAGCCCAATCACCTAATTCTTTAATACTTCCAGGATGAGAAAGCCAGGCTTCGTCTCTTCCTGAGGTAAATGCTTCGGCACCTACAATTTTTTTTCCATAGACATGAGCAGCCGAAGCCATTTCAGTACAGGAAAAATCAAATTCATATTTTTTGTTCCATGCCCAAAACTCACCCATTGGTTCATCTGCACGGCCGGCATACGTCAATTCATTAGTCAGACTCTTATTGTAAGCTTCTACGGATAGTTTAAGCCCATTTTGATGCGCCAGATCAGAAATATTTCCCACATAATTTTCTAACATCAAGTCTGAGATAGTTTTACGAAAATCCCATAAAAAACGTTCCGTCGTTTCTGTGTTATTTATGATAATCCCCATTATTGCTGGTATATAGGGAAGAGGATCATAGCCCCGCCGCTTTTTAAATTCTTGAAAAAATCCGGGCGTCCAGTTCTGAGAGCCTATTTCCCAACTATCTATATGTGTAGGAACAAATGCATCTCCAGCGAGGTCTTTAGACTCCTTTGCCAGTTTAGCAATGAATCCATTAAAGAATGTTGTTGATGCATCTTTACTCAGCTTATCACATTCATAACCCACTCCGCTTTTGGGTCCTGTAAAATTAATCCTACCTGTTGTGGTATGTCCAATACGAAAAATAGTCCATTTCCCTTCAGGCTTATCCCATGAAAGGGTCCCGTCACTATTCATTTTTTCTGAAATGTTCAAAACCTGATTCGCAGGAACCGCATATTTAGCCTGTAGTGGCTGAAATTCTGTGGATATTTCAATAATATTGGAATCTTTTTTCAAATTGGGATGAGATACAAACATGGCTTTTTGTTCGATACCGTTTAATCTGGTATTAGAAAGATCTACTTCAGAAATACTAATTTTATCCATTGGCCTCTCAGATTCTGGAACATCCTTCAAGAGGATTCTGTACCAACGCGCTGTTTGCTCATTAAATTCAGTAGAAATGGTTGGAGCCTCTCCATGGATCTCCTTAATCGTTTTATAATTTTCGCCATCGCTTGATACCTGAAGCGTACCGCTCATGGTCCATCGATCTCTCAACACGCGAATAGTTAGAAAACGGGAAGTAAATGGTTTTTCGAAAACAATATCAATTGAATAAGGTTGCTTTGGAGTAGGTTTTGTCAATTCAATATGAGACTTTTCATCCCTATCTATGAGTTTTTTTCCTTCCACTTTAACATTATCTGAACTGATTTTTATTTCAGGCTGGTATTGGGACATGCGCATGTCGTCGCCTTCTGGAGTAGGAAAAGCAAGAGTCATGAGGTCCTCGTAGTAACCATTTACGGCTTCAGGTTGCTGAAGTTTCGTTTCAAGTTTTTTTGATCCCTGAACAACAGTTTCTGTCCAAACTATCTTCTGCATAGATTTTTCGACAGGCATCCATGGACCTCCACTTCCCGTCCAACCGGCAGAATTATTCATATTTACTTTTAAGCCCAGTCTATCTGCTTCCTGCACCATGAACTTAAATAATTCTCGCCATTTCTCACCGCCAAAATCATAAGGTCCAATTGGCACCCCTTTATCAACTTCAAAGATGAGTACACCACCTATACCAACTCGCTTCATCGCTTCAAGATCGGCAGTAATACCTTTTTTACTTAGATTCCCATTAGACCAAAACCAGTAGACCCATGGCCTGGCAGATTCAGGCGGATTTGAAAATTCGGTTTTAAGAGACTGTGCATTGGTGTTAAATGAAATTATTTGGAAAGCAAATAAAAACAGGAGTCGATAAAATAATTTTGTCATAACAATTTAATTAATATGTGTTGCTTCAAGAATGATATGGTTCTTCAAATAATTCCCCGAGATCAAAAAAAAGCAGAAGATTATAGTTTACTATTCAACATTATCTATTGGTATATCTAATATCCTGGGTTTTGCACCAAATTAGGATTTACTATTATTTCTCTTTGAGGTATTGGAAGTAAAAGTTCATTTGCAGTGAAAATATAATCCCCAGCAGTGAAACCAATTGATCCTCTAGGAGTTGTAGGATTTGAAAAATTATATTTAATTAAATTTAAAATTTAAAAACGCCAGTTCTATCCTGTTGTATCCTGTAGGAAAGTTTTTGAAATTAGTCATTTATCTATATTAGAAGTTTCAGGAGTAAAAGATAAAAGAC
>JAGXII010000209.1 GCA_024635735.1 Christiangramia sp.
GGGATATGCACGTTCACTTTAGAGGCGGAGATTTATTAATAAATGAGAATAAAGATTTTCTTCCGCTTTTTCTTTCCTATGGAATCACG
This sequence comes from Christiangramia sp., assembly GCA_024635735.1. GTDB lineage: Bacteria > Bacteroidota > Bacteroidia > Flavobacteriales > Flavobacteriaceae > Christiangramia. The sequence continues at coordinate 90 of JAGXII010000209.1, forward strand.
ACGGTGAGAGATGCGGGAGGTGACATTACACCTGCAGTACTTAGATGGCGTAAAAATATTAATAACGGCGAAATAGACGGACCCAGAATTTTTACTTCGGGACCAAAGCTGGATGGAAAAGATCCTGCCTGGCCCGGTTCCATTATCGTTAACAATAAGGAAGATGCAAGCTCAGCACTGGATTCTCTTGAAAAGTTAAATGTAGATTATGTGAAAATGTATGATGGCAGCCTCACTCCTGAAAATTATTATGCCATTATTCAGGAAGCTGAAAAAAGAAAAATGAAGATCACAGGGCATATGCCGCTTTCAGCTAATTTTTTAACCGGTATTGGTTATGGACTCGATGGCACGGAACATATGTATTATGTGATAAAAGCCTGTTCTCCAAAAGCCGACAGTCTGGCTAAATCAGGTCGTGGTTACGGAATGATGGAAGAACTTATAGACTCCTATGACCCTAATCTTGCAAACAAGGTTTTTTCAAAAATGAAAATTCAAAAAGTGAGTATCACTCCTACCCTTCATATTGGCAAGACACTGGCTCATTTAACAGATACCGACCACTCAAAAGATAAAACGCTCTCATATATAGGTAAAGGCATTCAGGATACTTATAAAGGAAGGGTTGAAAGTGCTAAAAGAGCCAGAGCTTCAGGAAACAAAATGAGAGAAAAGACCGAAAAACTCAGTGCTTCCATGATTGTTCCTATGTATAAAGCCGGAGTAAACATCGTTGCCGGATCTGACTCGGGAGCCTTTAATTCATTCGTATATCCCGGTGAATCTTTACATGCCGAACTTCAGGAACTGGTGAATGCAGGTCTCACTCCGCAGGAAGCTCTAACAACTTCTATTATCAATGGTCCGAAATTCTTTGAACTCACCAAATATTACGGAAGTCTTGAAAAGGGAAAAATAGGGGATATAATTGTTCTGGAAAAGAATCCGCTGGAAGACATAAAAAATACCCGGAGCATAAAAACTATCATTAAAAATAATAAGATCTACACTCCGGATGATTTACTGGATGATTAAGAATTTCTCTTAAAAATCAAATTTATAAGTAGCTCCGGCTAATACCTGGATTCCCTGAACATCATAATCCATCCATTTCTGGTAGTTATTGTTCAAAAGGTTACTTCCTTTTACAAAGGCAGAAAGTTGCTCATTAAAGCGATAACCCAAATGCGCGTTAATGTCAAAATAGCTATCCAGCGTAACAGTTTCCGGTGCCGTAGAAAGGCTGATGGAACGATATTGATCATAGCGTTCACCTACATAGAATAGATTTGCTCCGGTATACCATTTTTCAGTGATTTGATAATCGGCATTCAAACTTGCCTTCATAGTTGGCAAATTCCAGGCTTCCACCTGTTCATCGGTTTTATAATCGAAGAATTGCCCGTTGATACCTAACCTGAAATTACGGTTTACATCCACGTTTAATTCCGCATAAAAAGAAAGGGTTTTCACATCATCATAGACCACATCAAAACTATTTCCATAAGTATAGCTTTCCCCTTCAAGTACAGACGCGTCATAATTTCTTCGGAACAAAGCTTTATTGAATTGAGACTGGTAGCTTCCTCTTAAATTATAAGAAACCGCATTGCTCAGCTTACCTTTACCTCCCAGGTAACCATTATACTCATTATCTGTAGGTTTAATCATCAAGGTTGGTGATACATAAGGATTCTTTTGATAGAAATCATAATAGGTATTTTGATCCAGACCTCCGTCAAGACCAGCGTATGCCGTGAAATAATCACCTGCCAGGCGGTAACTTGCCGAAACTGCCGGATAGATATAAAAGCTGTTATCGCTCTCTTCCATGTCCATTCCATAGACGAAATTCACACCAAGGTTAACACTTAGATCATCCCTAAGTATTAATAAACTCGGGGTGAAATTAAAATTGAGAAAAGTATAGTCATAAGCATTTCCCGAAACGTATCCCTGGTCAAAAGTGCCATTTACGATATCGGCTCCTATTTTGGTGGATATTAGCTCGTCTGCTATATTCACTTCAAAAAGTCCTTCTGCATTAAAGTGATTTTCAGCAGTTCCATAATCGTCACCAGAGTGACGAAAACGGGCCTTGGCCTTATCAAAGAATGAATCGTATAATTCTATATCACTCCCGAGGTAAACGGAATAAAAATTATGTGCCGGGTCTAAAGCCGCAAGCTGTGAATCTTCCAGAATGTTATTTTCCGGTAACCCATACCAGTTAAAAAGCTGATGCTCTCCTCCTACCTCAGCCTTCCAGCTCAAATCCCTGTTACGTGTGGTGTAATTAAGGTTGAGTTCTGTATCATAGAATTTATCATCCAGCTCAACTCCTTTAATTCCTCCCTGAGAAGAATTATGCGTGAGGAAAATTCCAAAATTACTACTTCTGTCTATTTCCAGATTGGAATAGAATTCAGCAAGTACATTAGAATAATTTCCAAAGCCTAGCGTGGCATAATTATCATAAATCTTAGGAGGGCGTTCTCTTTCTACCGTTGTCGCCCTTCCCTTAGCCGGGGTAAAAGTGGAGGCAACAGGAACTGAAAAAATAGAATATTTCACTTCTTTTTTCTGAAGACTTACAGAATCATTCCTGTTTGGGGTCTGCCTAATCTTACTCGCATCTCTTACTGACGGAGTGTAAGGCTTAACTACAGTAACCGTTTCGCTTCCTAAAGGATCCTGGGCATAAAGGATCCCGCTAAATATAAACAGACTACAAAACAGACTTTTCTTGATCGATTTAAATCGCATATAGCAGTGAATCTATTAGATTAAGTTTAGTTATTTGTTTCAACGGAAGAGTTAGTTTTCGCTTCCTGGGCTTTGATTTTGGCTAATTCAGCTTTAGCTTCCTGAACAATTTCAGGAAAATTCTGGAAATTTTTTATCACGTTATCCAAAATATAAGTCGCCTGATAGGCATCGTCCAGCGCATAAAAGTTTTTGGCCATAAGGAGAAGTCCTTTTGCTCCCCATTCTTTATAACCTGAAAAATCTTTTGCAAGGATCTGGACCGCGGCATTGGAAGCTTCATAATTACCATCCTTATTTTTAAAATAAGCATCATAATAAAGGGCTTCAGCCGCCAGTTCTCCCTTCGCGGTTTTCTGAACTTCTTTGTAAGCAGCACGTGCTTTAGTACTATTTCCTGATTTTATAGCGGCTCTGGCCACCATTACGCGGGCATCGTTGCGCGCTTCTTCTTCAGAACTTGGATTATTAAGCACTTTCTCAGCATATTCATTCGCTTTGGCGAAGTTGCCTGTCTCGAAATAAGATTTCATAAGATTTGACTGTGCGAATACAACATTCTGATTATTATCGGCTTGTTTTTCGAGCTTTTCAAGAAGCGGTAATGCCTGAGTATAATTCATCTTTTCAAGATATATCTGTGACAATCTCGCCAGTGCCTGTTCAGAAAATTCATTCTTCGGCTTGGAGGTCACATATTGAAAATAAGGTATAGATTTTTCAACTTTTCCATCACGATAATACAACTGAGCCAGATAGAAATTAGCGTTTATAGAATGTATTCCGTTAGGGAATTGCTGGACATATTTTTCAAAATTGGAAATGGCTTTTTCAGTATTGTTATTCATATACTGATTTTCCGCAGCTTCATACGTGGTGTTGTCAAGATCTGCATCACTCACTTCTACAAAATCAATATTTCTAACCCAGCTGGCATATTCGTCTGTACGGCCAAGATCTACGTAAACATTCCTGGCAGAGGAAACAGCCTGTTTAGCTTCAGGAGTATTGGGATAATCGGCAACAACTTTTCTAAGTCTCTCCAGTGCCTTATTACCCTCATTCTGGTTATAGTAAATAAGTCCCTGTCTCAACATAGCCTTAGGTACCAATGCGCTTTGAGGCACATCGCGGATCAAGCGGCTATAAGCCTGTATGGCCTGCGAGGTATTATTCGCGGCTACATACGTATTCCCAAGTTCATACATCGCGTCATCGCGGTAAGGAGACCTTGGATACTTATTCATAAAACTATTAAGTTCCTGAATTTTGGTATCATTTCTATCCAAAAAACCATAGCTGATCGCTTTCTGAAAAGCCGCATAATCTGCATTGCTCACTCCGTTATCGATCGCTTTTTGATAAGCTTCCATGGCAGGCCAGTACTGACTGGTAACGTAATAGGTATCTCCCAGTCTTAAAAGCGCATCATTCTTTCGGGCTCCTTCGGCATTTGAACTGGAAGCATAAGACTTAAAGTAATTTACTGCCTGCGAATAATCGTTCTTTTTGAAATAGGCATATCCTATATTATAATCCAGATCCTCATATTCATCAGTATTTCTGGCAGCACTCATCCCTTTGAATTCACGATACCCCAGAAGGGCGTCGTCCATACGGTTTACATTATATTCACTTTCGGCTTTCCAGAAGGTAGCTTTCGCGGTGATTTGCTGATCTCTTGGTTCTTTTAAAGCCTTATCGAAATTCTCCATCGCGGCGTAATAATCTCCTGCTTCGTATAATTCCAGTCCGTAGAAATAAGCGACTTTTTGATAAGCCTGCTTATCGCTGAAATTGCGATTGTTTTCCAGTAATCTCATCGCCTCTTCATAATTCTTTGAGGTGATAAAAGAGTCTATAAGAAGGGTTTCCATTTCCTGCTTATTTGCAGAATCTGGATATTTATTTAAATAATTGATAATTACCTGAGACGGACTTTCATAAGAGTTCCCTATCTCATAGCTCAGTTTGGCATAATTGAGTAAAGCGTCTTCCTGAATTTTCGCATCAAAATCCATTTCACTGGCATTTTTAAACGCGTTTAAAGCCTGTTGCTTCTGTCCGGATTCCAGGTAAGACTGTGCGAGGTGATAATAGGCATTCTGTGCGATCGCATTCTTACCATCTACAATCTTATTAAATTCATTAATCGCGGCGTCATAATTCCCCTGTTTGTAATAGGCATAACCTAACTGGTAATAATCGGTATTATTCCATTTTCCGCGTAATCCCTGGTATTCTTTTAAATATGGAATCGCTTCTTCATATTTTCCTAAGTTGAAATAACTTTCACCTATGATCTTATTCAATTCAGAAATTTCCTGCCTGTTAGCAGTTGGGAGCTGCTCGAGGCCTTGTTCTATTGCTTTTTCAAAGTTCCCAAGCTTAAAATTCATATCTGCCTGGAAATAGGAAAGGTCTTCAGAATAACGGTCGTTTCCTTTTACTTCTTCAAAGTATTCATTGGCTTCTTCATAATCGTCTCCTTCGTAAGCTATATACCCTAAATAATATTTAGCCTGAGAACCGTATTCTTTAGAATCACGAACTCTTTCAAAATAGGTTTGAGCCTTTTCCTTATCGTTGGAACGGAAATAAGCATAACCGTTATTGAAGTAAAATCGTTCGCGATCTTTACGGCTCATCGCATTTTCATCCACGCGATCATACCATCTCCTGGAAAGTGCATATTTTCCAGTCTGGAAATAATAATCGGCAACATCCAGGTAAGCTGAATTTGTCTTGGTACTGGTAGGGTAATGAGTTACAAAATTCTCCATTAGCCTGTCGGCTCCAGGCTGATTAAGTCGCACAGCGGCATTCGCAATGTAATAGGCCGCGTCTCCCTTGATCTTCTCATCCTTGGTTTCTTCTTTCACTTCAGAAAAAAGATTTTGAGCAGCCAGATATTGCTCATTATTATACAACGCCAGTGCACGATTAAAATCGACCAGCTCGTTGGTATAAGCAGCAGATTGCTGACAAATGGCGGAAAATGAGAACGATATGAAAACGACTAGCAGAAAAGCTTTCTTAAGTGTCATTTATTGTGTTTTAGATTGGAATTCAAAGATAATTTAAAGCCTGCATCTATAACGTTGATTAAGTTCTATAATTATGTTAATAGAAAAAAAAGTACAGTATCGCCTTTTGAAAAATGTATATTTGGTAATAATTTTATAACCCGAATCAACGTTAGCAATTCATGCCAGAAACTGTTCTCGAATTAAAAAATGCTGCAATTTACCAGCGCGAAAGTCTTATTTTATCTGAAGTAGATGTTACCGTATACAAAGGAGATTTTGTATATCTCATTGGTAAAACCGGGACAGGAAAAAGTAGCTTCATGAAAACCCTCTATGGCGACCTGCCATTGACTGAGGGCGAAGGCCATATTGTTGATTTCAATCTCCGAACCTTAAAGGAAAAAGACGTCCCCTATCTTAGAAGAAAACTGGGAGTGGTGTTTCAGGATTTTAAATTACTTACAGATAGAAATATAAAAGACAACCTTTTATTTGTTTTGAAGGCGACAGGCTGGAAAGACAAAAAAGGGATGGATAGCAAGATCGATGAAGTTCTGGATAAGGTTGGAATGAAGACCAAAGGTTTTAAATATCCATATCAACTTTCGGGAGGAGAACAGCAACGTGTGGCTATCGCGCGCGCATTACTCAACAACCCGGAACTAATCCTTGCCGATGAACCTACCGGGAACCTGGATCCTCAAACTTCAGTAGAAGTGATGGAAGTACTGCAGGAGATAAGTAAAAATGGAAATACCATACTTATGGCTACTCACGATTATGCGCTTTTACTTAAATATCCATCTAAAACCCTAAAATGCGATGGTCAAAGGGTTTTTGAAGTGGTTCAGAAATCGGTTTAATAAAAAATGAGAAAGATAAAATTCGCTTATTTTATAGGAATCATTGCAATCCTACTCTTAATCTTAAATTTTATCATTGCCTATCCTGATGATTTTGACAAGGGCTTTTTTCTAAGAGCCATTGCTAATTTGATGCTAATTATATCTATGATAATTTCTGTGAGGCATATTAAAAAACAGGATCAGAATTCTTAAATTCAGATTTAAACCAATCATAGTTTTAGCATAAAACCCTGAAGAAACATTTCAGAAAATCTTTTGGAAGAACGTCAATTTTGATACCTTGTAATAATCTTCAAATTTTTCAATGGAAATATTAGGAATAGATATTGGTGGATCCAGCTTAAAAGGAGCAGTTGTAGATACTAAAAGCGGTAAAATGATTACCGAAACCTATCGAATTCCAACCCCCGAAAACCGCGATCCTGCGGGCATCACAGAGTGCGTTAAGGAAATGCTCAGGCATTTTGATTATAAAGGTATTGTAGGATGTGGATTCCCGACAATTGTGAAAAAAGGTATTTGTAAAGACCCGGGAAATCTTAGCAGGGAATGGTTAAATGTTGATGTAGACGCACTTTTTGAAAAAGCTACGGGACAGAATTTTACCGTTATTAACGATGCCGATGCTGCAGGCCTTGCAGAAGTTAAATTTGGTGCCGGTAAAAATGAAGACGGCTTTATTTTAATGATTACAGTTGGAACTGGTTTGGGAAGTGGCGCTTATCTCCATGGACAACTAATTCCGAATTTTGAATTAGGCCAGATTCCCTATAAGGAATATCATAAAATTGAGGATTGGGCGGCTTCTTCAGTCAAAACCAGGGAGGAACTTAGTTACAAAGACTGGGGATATCGATTCAATATTTTCTTAAACTTTGTCGAGACCATTCTAAATCCAGATGTAATTATTGTTGGAGGCGGAATTTCCAACGATTGGGATAAATTCAGGGAATTCCTGATCCTGGATACCAAAATAGTACCGGCACAGCTTAGAAATAATTCCGGAATTATGGGTGCTGCGATCGCCGCCGAAAACAAATACAGCGGATAAAAATAACTTTTACGCCGTTTGTGTTTTCCGCTTATTAATAAAGAGATAATAGAAATTCACACTCGCAATGGCCACATTGGTAATAATCACCGGCCAGGAATCCAGCAATATTCCATAAACTACAAAGAAGAGACATCCTATGCTGTTCACGTAACGCAGGCTAATAATATTGCGCATAAGAAAAGATATCATCACAAAGAAAGAAGCCAGATATCCTATCCATTCGGTGATTGATACACCTATAAATTCTGTCATAATTCAGTTTTATTATTACTCATAAAAAAGCCCGCCTTACGGCAGGCTCATCTATATTATATAAATTATTTTAGATCGCTTTTGATCTTTTTCTCTCGTTTTCGGTAAGCAACACTTTTCTCAATCTTAAAAAATGCGGAGTAACCTCAACATATTCATCTTTCTGAATATATTCTAAAGCTTCTTCCAGAGAAAACTTGATCGCAGGAACAATCTTCGCTTTATCATCGGCTCCTGAAGAACGTACGTTAGAAAGCTTCTTGGTTTTGGTAATATTCACCGCCATATCATCCTGACGCGAATTCTCACCAATTACCTGACCTTCATAAATATCCTCTCCCGGATCTACGAAAAACTTACCTCTGTCCTGAAGTTTATCGATAGAATAAGGAATCGCTTTACCCTTTTCCATCGAAACCAAAGAACCATTCTGTCTTTCAGGAATTCCTCCTTTTAAGGGCTGATACTCCTTGTAACGGTGTGCCATAATTGCCTCACCGGCAGTTGCGGTAAGCAGCTGATTTCTTAACCCAATGATTCCTCTTGACGGAATAAGGAACTGAATATTCATTCGGTTACCTTTAGGTTCCATACTTAGCATTTCACCTTTTCTCATTGTAACCATTTCCACGGCCTTACCGGAAACATCTTCCGGAAGATCAATGGTAAGCTCTTCTACTGGCTCACATTTCACTCCGTCAATTTCCTTGATAATTACCTGTGGCTGCCCAATTTGAAGTTCGTAACCTTCACGACGCATCGTTTCGATTAGAACAGATAAGTGAAGTACCCCACGGCCGTAAACCAAAAATTTATCGGCACTATCGGTTTCGTTCACACGAAGTGCAAGGTTTTTCTCAAGCTCTTTATAAAGTCTTTCTTTAATATGCCTTGAAGTAACAAATTTCCCATCTTTTCCGAAGAAAGGAGAATCGTTAATCGTAAATAACATACTCATGGTAGGCTCGTCTATACGAATTGTTTTAAGACCTTCAGGATTTTCAATATCGGCAACAGTATCACCAATCTCAAAACCTTCAAGTCCCACAAGCGCACAAATATCTCCCGCCTGTACCTCTTCTACTTTTCTACGGCCAAGACCTTCGAAAATATGTAATTCCTTAATTCTGGTTTTCTTGATGCTTCCATCACGCTTTACCAAAGAAACCTGCTGGTTTTCTTTCAAGGTTCCTCTTTGTAATCTACCAATCGCAATACGACCTGTAAATGAAGAGAAATCCAGTGAAGTAATAAGCATTTGAGGACTTCCCTCATAATCTACATCGGGACCAGGAATATGTTCGATCACCATATCAAGCAAAGGCTCAATATTGGTAGTTTCATCTTTCCAGTCATCACTCATCCAGTTGTTTTTCGCTGAACCGTATACGGTTGGGAAATCCAGCTGCCATTCTTCAGCGCCAAGTTCAAACATCAGGTCAAAAACCTTTTCGTGAACCTCTTCCGGAGTGCAGTTTTCCTTATCTACTTTATTGATTACCACGCACGGCTTCAAACCAAGATCAATCGCTTTTTGAAGTACAAAACGCGTTTGAGGCATAGGCCCTTCAAAAGCATCTACTAAAAGAAGAACACCATCTGCCATATTAAGAACACGCTCTACTTCTCCACCAAAATCGGCGTGACCAGGAGTATCAATAATATTAATCTTGGTCTCCTTGTAAGTAACCGAAACGTTTTTGGAAGTAATAGTGATTCCACGCTCTCTTTCAAGATCGTTGTTATCCAGAATTAAATCTCCCGTAGATTCATTATCACGGAACAATTCACAGTGATGCAGTATTTTATCAACCAAAGTAGTTTTACCGTGGTCAACGTGTGCAATAATCGCGATATTTCTAATAGCTGTCATGTAGCCTTATTTTTAAGGCTGCAAATGTACAGCTATTTTTCTCTAATCCATCGTTGTTTTAAAAGATATTTAAAATGCTGTTAATCAGCGCTTTTTAAATGCTTTTTTTAATTTGATAAAGAAAATGGTGAGATGTATTAAAGCTCCCAGAATCAGAATATAGACTTTCCAGTTCATTTCTATTCTGAAATAAAGAAATACGCTTACGCCAATAAGCACTAAAGAGTTAATGAGGTAATTATACATATTTGTCTAACAGCATGATAATTTACAAATTTTATTGTTCATCTGCTGAAGGTCCATAGGTTGCTGGTACTGAAATATCAAGCAACCTGAAATACACTCCTAATTGGGCTCGATGATGCGGAAACTGATTCATGACCATAGTCTGCAAAACATTAAATTTTGGCATTTTTAACAGTGTCTCGCCTTCTTTAGTCATTTTCCAGGTATGCTCAAATTCTTCATTTTCCTTTTTCAGAGATTCTTCAGCCGCGGCAGTATTCTCTTTAAGAGTTTTAATAATAGCCTCCACCGTATCCTGATCGGGAGCCTTATACCCGGCTACATCCCATTCCCCGGCTTGCATTGTGCCGGTGATCCAGGTCGGAATTTCGGCAAGGTGGTTCGCGAGTTGTTTAATGGTCATAGATTTTTCATGAGGCTTCCAACCCAGTTTATCTTCAGGAATTCGCTTTAAAAATTTTTCGGTAAGGGCCACTTCCTGTTGTAGTTAGGGAATTAGAAACTCATAAATTTTCATTTTTTCAGTTTTAGGAATAGGTATCTAATTTAGAGAAAATTCAATTTTAATTCTACTGAAATTAGTCTGAATTGTCCTTCGCTCTTATTTCGATTATCTTTGTGGAAAATTGACAATAATGAATCTGAATAAAATTCCGAAGATAAAACACGTAAACAGCAATAATTTCTTTCTCCTATCCGGTCCATGCGCTATTGAAGGTGAAGACATGGCACTGAGAATTGCCGAAAAAGTGGTTTCTATTACAGATAAACTTGAAATTCCATATGTCTTTAAAGGTTCTTTTAAAAAAGCAAACCGAAGCCGTATTGACAGTTTCACCGGAATTGGTAACGAAAAAGCCTTAAAGATTCTTAGAAAAGTATCTGAAACTTTTGATATTCCAACCGTAACGGATATCCACGAGATCAGCGATGCACATATGGCCGCTGAATATGTAGA
>JAGXII010000210.1 GCA_024635735.1 Christiangramia sp.
ACGTCACTCTTTGATTCAACTGTAAATTTGAGTAAAAGATCAGTATATTTATTGAAATTAACTTTGACCTCATACATATATTGGAAACTCAAAACAAAGTAAATATTCTGGTTGATAATGAGATTGCGAAAGTACTTCCTGAAGAAGATAAAATTCCTTCAGAAGATACCTGGTATGAAGAATTTCTAGCAATGAGAATTGTACTAGGTTCTATTGATGGTACGAATGCCGCTATAGAAAAGATCAACAAATATTCAGGAGGGCACTCATCTGTAATAATTACAAAAGATAAAGATGAGGCTGCTACTTTTATGGAGCAGGTAGATAGTGCCGCTGTTTATCATAATGCTTCTACACGTTTCACCGATGGTGGACAAATGGGAGCAGGCGCTGAACTTGCTATTAGTACAGATAAGCTTCACCACCGTGGGCCTTTAGGGCTTAAACAATTAGTTACTAATAAGTACTATGTGCTGGGTGAAGGACATATAAGAGAATAATTAATATTATTCATTGAATTTAAAAAGGCGCCAATTGGCGTCTTTTTTTATGCGATACAATTCATTCTCAGGAATTCCGTTAGCATTCTATGTAACTTTTGGCCGTATTAATAGTCTTATAAATAAACTTTTAATTTTTTATGAAAAAAATAATTCTAGGACTTGCAGCAGTTTCATTCTTATTTTCCTGCAAAATTCAAAATGTTGTTCAACCCGAACAACCAATTAAAGCCCAAATCGATCTGATAAATGTTCAAAATGACAAAGTGGAAGTTACTGTAGACCCAGACAGGTTTACTACCGAAACAACTACCTTCTATATTCCTAAAACCGTTCCCGGAACTTACTCTACTGATAATTACGGTAAGTTTTCTGAAAACTTCAAAGCCTTCGATTATAAGGGAAGAGAAATGGACGTTACCCGGGTGGATGATAACAGCTGGACCATTACCAATGCAGAAGATCTTGATAAGGTCACTTATCTCGTGAACGATTCATTCGACTGGGATAAAGAAGGCGGTGTATATTCTATGGCCGGCACCAATATTTTAAAGGATAAGAACTTTCTTCTAAACCTTCACGGATTTGTAGGCTACTTTCAAAATATGAAAGAGAAGAAATACAGGCTGGAAATAAAAAGGCCTTCCGGGCTTATTCCGGGTACTTCCCTTAGCGTAACTAACACTTTAAAAGGGGAAAGCGCAGATTCCAAAACAGATATTTTTGATATTGACCGTTATTTTGAAGTAATAGACCATCCTATTATGTATGCTGAACCTGATACTGTGAAAATCGATGTGCAGGGAATGGAAGTTTTACTGGATGTTTATTCTCCAAATAATAAATTTTCAGCAAAGGATCTAAAGCCTTCAATAGAACGAATGATCACTGCTCAGAAAAATTTTTTAGGTGATATCAATAATACAGATAAGTATGCCATCTTATTATATCTTTCAGATCCTTCAAAAACCGATGCCGGAAACTTTGGAGCTCTTGAACATCATACTTCAACCGTAGTAGTTCTATCAGAGTCGGCATCGCTTCCGGCACTGGAAAAATCGCTTACCGATATTGTTTCGCATGAATTTTTCCATATCATTACTCCTCTTACGGTTCATGCAAAGCAAATTCATTATTTTGATTATAACGACCCTAAAATGTCGGAACATCTATGGATGTACTAGGGTGTAACCGAATATTTCGCGAATCTTTTTCAGGTGAATCAGGGACTAATTACCAACCAGGAATTCTATAACAGGATGCTGGATAAGATAAATGTCTCTAAACATTTTGACGACACCATGTCTTTCACCGAAATGAGTTCACATATTCTGGAGGATGACTATAAGGACAGTTATTATAATGTCTATATGAAAGGAGCCCTTATAGGAATGGCCCTTGATATACGTCTTCGGGAATTGAGCGGAGGCCGCATGGGAATTTTAGACCTAATGAAAAAACTGGGAGAAAAATATGGAAAGGATAAACCTTTTAATGATGAAGAACTTATCCCAACTATTGTAGAATTGACATACCCGGAAATACAGGATTTCTTTGATACTTATGTAACCGGTAATACTCCAATCCCATATTATGAATTCTTTGAAAAAGCTGGTTTAGAAGAAAAAGGTATAATGACCGAGGTTGGTTATTTAATCAAAGGACAAACCACGCCTTATGTAAGACCAAATCAACAAACCGGAGAGATCGTTTTCAGAGAGGACATAGAATTAAATTCATTTTTGAAAAGTCTTGGAATTAAGGGCGGTGATGTATTGAAATCGGTTAATGGAAAGGACTATAATATTCAGAATATTTATGACCTTATTATGGAAACCCAAAACTGGGAGGTAGATGCTCCTATAACAATGACCGTGCTAAGAGACGGTGAAGAATTGAAACTTGAGGGAACCATTGTTACTCCAATGGATATAGACAAAGGACTTGTAGAGGACCAAAATGCAGATAGTGCACAAATTGAACTTCGTCATGCCTGGCTAAAAGGTTAGTTGAATTAGAAAATTCAAAAAAAACGGCAGGGAAACCTGCCGTTTTTTTTGTTTGTTATAAAACATAACCACTTAACTTGTTATCTTTAAACTTAACTAAAACCAACCAGAGATGCAAATTCCTTTGCTTCAGGATATTGTTGTTATACTAGGCTTGTCTATTGTGATAATTCTGGCTTTTCAGCGGCTTAAGCTTCCTGCGATTCTAGGCTTTTTACTGGCTGGAATAATTGCCGGACCTTATGCGTTCAACCTGATAAGTTCACAGCATGAAGTTGAATTGCTATCGGAGATCGGGATTATCTTTCTACTTTTCGTTATTGGAATTGAACTCTCTTTAAAAGGTCTGGCCTCCATAAAAAAAATAATATTTCTGGGTGGAGGTCTCCAGGTTGGAGGGACTATCCTAATCACGGCTGCCATATCTTACTTTTTAGGCTTGCCTCTTAACACCTCTGTTTTCATCGGTTTTCTATTTAGTTTAAGTAGTACGGCTATTGTACTTAAACTACTTCAGGAAAAGGGAGAAATTCCAGCTCCTCATGGTAGAATTAGTCTTGGGATCTTAATATTTCAGGATATTATTGTTGTCCCCATGATGCTTTTTACTCCGATCCTTGCGGGTGAAACTCCAAATATCCTCAGCACTATTCTTATTATGGTGTTGAAAATATTACTGGTACTCGTTATTGTTTATTTATTAGCAAAATATGTTGTGCCGAAAGTACTGGGCTGGGTTGTAAAAACCAGAAATCAGGAATTATTCATTCTCACCGTAGTTGTACTATGTTTTGGAGTAGCCTGGCTAACTTCAGCAGTGGGACTATCTCTGGCCCTTGGAGCTTTCTTTGCCGGACTTATTATTTCAGAATCAGATTACAGTCACCAGGCGACAGCGAATGTATTGCCATTCAGAGAAATCTTCATCAGCTTTTTCTTTATTTCGGTGGGATCTTTGCTGAATTTAGATTTCTTTTTTCATAACATCCTGAATATATTTTTACTGGTCATTGGGGTGGTTCTGCTTAAAATGGTCGTCGTGGGGATCACGGTGTATGTTCTCAAATATCCGCCGAGAGCAATCTTCATGGCTTTGTTTTGTCTTTTTCAGGTAGGTGAATTTTCATTGCTATTATCTGGTGTTGGTAAAGAAAGTGAGTTAATCCCGGAGAATATATATCAATATTTTCTTTCTATTTCAATCATAACCATGGGCCTTACACCCTTTCTAATGGCTAAAGCTCATAATTTCACTTATGCCATTCTAAAAGTACCAATCTCTTCCGGAGTAAGAAAAAGACTTGAAAATATTAAAAAAAGTTCCAAAGTTGAAGAGGACTTTTCAGAGGAAAACCTGCACGATCATCTTGTAATTATAGGCTACGGAATTAATGGTGAAAATATTTCAAAAGCGGCCAAAAAAGCGGAAATCCCTTATGTGATTCTTGACACCAATCCTGACACCTTTAAAAAAGCCAAGAATCAAAATGAGCCAATAATATTCGGGGATGCGACGAATAGTTTAATTCTCAAACATGCCCATGTTCAGGAAGCCCGTGTAATCGTGATAGCAATCTCAGACCCCACAGCAACCAAGAAAATACTTACCAGTATCAGGCAGTTCACTCAAACCGCAACAGTAATTGTTAGAACGAGGTACGTTAGGGAAATTGAGGAGATCATTAAGCTTGGAGCCGATGAAGTGATTCCTGAAGAGTTTGAGACTTCGATTGAAATCTTTACAAGGGTGCTAAAAAAATATATGGTTCCCTTTGATGAAATTCAGGAATTCACGAATCAAATACGTTCTTCAGATTATGAGATGTTAACTGCTCTCAAGAAAACAGCCCACTCACCTGCCCTTCAGCATTTAAATATCCCTAACCGGGAGATTGTGACTTTAAAGGTTCAGCAGGACAACAGAAAAATCGTTGGAAAAAGTA
Organism: Christiangramia sp.; assembly: GCA_024635735.1. Classification (GTDB taxonomy): domain Bacteria; phylum Bacteroidota; class Bacteroidia; order Flavobacteriales; family Flavobacteriaceae; genus Christiangramia. The sequence continues at coordinate 4,453 of JAGXII010000210.1, forward strand.
TCGAAGACGCTGGAATTGGAAAGAATTACCGGGTAACTGTACTGGCCATCCAGAGGGACCGAAGATATCTAACAGAAATCTCTACAGACACCGAAATTCACCAGGGAGATCTCCTTTATTTATTCGGTCATCCAAATAATATTAATCAGCTTAACAAAATGTTGTCTTTTTAGTCGTGGTTATTTTCCTAAATTTAAAAACCTAACCAAGACGAAGTCTATGAGTTTCACACCAGAAAAGTTTAAACAGTACTACAAGTTTATTCATTTTATGCTGAAATACTGGAATAGCGATATTTTCCGGAAAACAAGTTCAGATGCATTGGAAGTAGGAGTCTCAGATGAAGATGATGAGCATCAATTTCAGCAAACTCCTGAAGAATTGGTAGAAGACCTTAAAGCTATGGGGCTACCTATATTAAACTTGGGCGAGTTGCTATCTACCAGATCTTTTACCTGACCAGTATCTGGATGCTCTTACCAGCCTTCAGGATGATGTTTCAGCAGTTCCTTTTGAAGAAGTGAAAAGCATCATTGAAGAAGAACTAGGCACTGAATAATAAAGATTAATTTTTAACCTTCAGAATTTATATATAGAATAATGCGAAAATTTTCACTTTTATTGATCCTCGGATTAATTCCCTTACTAAACCATTCTCAAAAGATTGAGATCCCATTAGATACGACGGTAACGACCCAACATTCGGCAACTACCAATGGTAAATCTATAGATTATACAGCTGAAACAGGCTTTATGCCTTTATGGAATGAAGACAGAGAGCCTATTGCCAGTCTATTCTACACCTACTATAAACGCAGTGGAGTTAAAAATACCGAGAACAGGCCATTGGTCATTTCTTTTAACGGCGGACCTGGATCTGCTTCGGTTTGGATGCATATCGCTTATACCGGGCCACGTGTACTAAAGATCGATGATGAAGGTTTCCCGATTCAGCCTTACGGAATTAAAGACAACCCGCATTCTATTCTTGATGTGGCCGATATTGTTTTTGTGAACCCTGTAAATACCGGATATTCCAGAGCGATCCCGAATGAAGAAGGAAAAATAAACAGGGAGAAGTTCTTCGGCGTAAATGCGGATATTCAATACCTGGCAGAATGGGTGAATACTTTCGTAACCAGAAAGAACAGGTGGTTATCTCCAAAATATCTAATTGGTGAAAGTTACGGAACCACCAGGGTTTCAGGATTAGCTCTTGAACTTCAGAATAGCCAATGGATGTACCTGAACGGAGTGATCCTGGTTTCTCCAACAGAAATAGGACTTGATCGCGAAGGACCGGTGGAAATCGCCAACAGATTACCATATTTTGCGGCAGCAGCCTGGTATCATAAAGCATTGCCACAGGAATTACAGCAAAAGGACCTCGATGAACTACTTCCCGAAGTTGAAGAGTATGCTATAAACGAACTTCTACCAGTTTTGGTAAAAGGCGGATTTATGGAAGATTCAAAAAAACAACAGGTAGCTGAAAAAATGGCCTATTACTCGGGTATCGACAAAAAGGTGATCCTTCAGAATAATTTAGAAGTGCCTTTCAGGTATTTCTGGAAAGATCTGCTTCGTAATGAAGGTGGATATACCGTTGGCCGACTTGACTCAAGATATAGAGGTATCGACGCCAAGGAAGCCGGAGATAATCCAGATTACAACGCAGAGCTTACTTCCTGGTTGCATTCTTTCACTCCCGCTATCAATTATTACTTGAGAGAAGAACTTGATTTTAAAACAGATCTTAAGTACAATATGTTCGGCCCAGTTCATCCATGGGATAGAAGCGGTAATAATACCGGTGAGAACTTGAGACAGGCTATGGCCCAGAATAAAAATCTGGATGTAATGATACAGTCTGGTTATTTTGATGGTGCCACCACTTATTTCAATGCTAAATATTCTATGTGGCAGCTTGACCCAAGTGGAAAGATGAAAGACCGCTTAAGTTTTAAAGGTTACCGAAGCGGCCATATGATGTATTTGAGAAATGAAGATCTGGAAAAGGCTAATAACGATCTTAGGGAATTCATTCAAAATAGTCTACCCGGAGAGGAACCAGCGAAATACTAATATTTTCAGCTTAATAAATATCCCTTTAGATCTTCATAACTGCTGATTTGCAGGGATTTCTTTTGCTTATCCATGATACCTTCTAAAGATTCGGGAATCTCCACCTTTTCTTTTATCACCCCTTCCACAGTTTCCAGGAATTTTACCGGATGTGCCGTTTCAAGAAAAGTTCCGTAATAATCAGGATGATCTTTCAGGAATTTCTGAAGTCCCAGGTAACCAACAGCTCCGTGAGGATCCATAATGTAGTCAGTTTCAGTATAAACATCTTTAATCGCCTTGCGAGTTTCATCGTCACCAAAACTGTATGAAGATAAATGGTTTTTCAAAGTGTGAAATTCATTATCAAACAATTCAAGAATACGGACAAAATTACTTGGATCACCAACATCCATAGCATTCGATATAGTATGAATACTAGGTTTAGGCTCATAATTCTCCGTCTCAAGATATTGAGTTACCACGTCATTAACATTATTGGAAGCAATAAAATGATCAATAGGAAGTCCCATTTCCCTTGCCAGCATTCCAGCACATATATTTCCAAAATTTCCACTGGGAACTGAAAACACCAATTTCTGACCTTTATTCGCGAGTTGCTTATAGGCCAGAAAATAATAGAACATTTGTGGTAACCATCTCGCCAGATTGATAGAATTAGCTGAAGTTAGCTGCCTCTTTTTCTTAATTTCATCATCTAGAAATGCTCGTTTCACCATACTCTGGCAATCATCAAAGGCTCCCTCGACTTCAAGGGCAGTAATATTTTGTCCTAAAGTTGTTAGCTGTTTCTCCTGGATTTCACTCACTTTCCCTTTGGGATAAAGAATAACGACTTCAATGCCATCTACACCAAGAAAACCATTTGCAACCGCCCCACCGGTATCTCCAGATGTTGCCACAAGAACAGTTACCTTTCCAATATTCCCCTTTTTAATAAAATATCCCAGACTACCGGCCATAAATCTCGCGCCAACATCTTTAAACGCTAGTGTAGGACCATGAAAAAGTTCAAGACTTCCAATATTACCTTTCACAGGAACCACCGGAAAATCAAAATCCAAAGTAGTTTCTATTATTTTCTTAAGATCGGCATCTGGAATCTCACTCCCAACATAGCCTTTGATAGCTTCAAAAGCGATCTGAAATTTGTCTGAATTCTGAAGTTCTTTAAAGAAGGATTGAGGAAGTTTTACAATTTCCTCAGGAAAATAAAGGCCTTTGTCAGGTGCTATACCTCTTACTACGGCATTTTCAAAACTGCTATTATGCGTTCGGTCGTTTAAACTGAAATACTTCATTATACTATTTTTACGCCTTTTTTATTTATTTCTGAAAGGTGAAGTTCAAAATCAATATCCTTATTCTCATAAAACTCCTGGATAGCATTTTTCACCTTCAGAGCGTTTGATTCTCCCTTGCATAAGGCAAAAACTGAAGGCCCGGAACCCGAAATACCAAATCCCAGGGCTCCATTCTCGAGAGAAATCTTATCGAGTTCGTCAAAATAAGGAATCAGAATAGACCTTATAGGTTCTACGATCTCATCGGTAAGACTTCGGCCTAACAACTCATAATCGCTGGAATAAAGAGCGCTTACAAAGGCTCCAAGATTTCCCCACTGGTGAATTGCCTGCTTTAAACTTACGCTTTGCTTAATTATAGACCTGGAATCCCGGGTTTTTATTTCTATAAGAGGATGAAGAATTACAAACCTTAGATCGTCAGGAACGGGAAGTGAAATGATCTCCAATGGATCATAACTGCGAACCAGACTAAAACCTCCCAGTAAGGCAGGAGCGACATTATCTGCATGGGCATTACCGCTGGCAAGTAATTCTCCCTGCATTGCAAAAGCAATAAGTTCTTTATTACTAAAAGGTTCACCAAGAATTTTATTAACGGCAAAAACCGCTCCCGCGGAACTCGCGGCGCTACTTCCTATTCCACTCCCAGCCTTAATTTTTTTATGGATTTCAATATCAAAGCCCTGGTTAGACTCCAAAGCCTCAAGAAGAGCAATTACAGCCACTCCCGCGACATTCTTATCAATTTCCATTGGAAGATCCTGTCCCGTTATTTTAGTAATTCTAAGCTTCCCAAGATCATTTTTACGAATGATCATTTCGTCTCCAACGTTATCCAGGCAGCAACCCAGAACATCAAATCCACAGGAAAGATTAGCTACGGTCGCCGGAGCGAAAACTTTCAGTTCATCCATAATTATTTCTTTCCTATTCTTATAATATCAGCAAAGATACCAGAAGCGGTTACCTCGGCCCCAGCTCCTGCCCCTTTTACAATTAGAGGTTGCTCCGGATAGCGATCTGTGAAAAATAAAACTATATTATCACTACCGCTAAGATTTGCAAACGGATGTTGCGCATTGACTTCCTGCAGGCCTACCTGCGCCTTTCCATCCTCCAGTTGAGCGACATACTTTAGTTCGCAATCGTGGTTGGAAGCATTTTGATAAATCTCCTGAAATTTAGGTTCATCCCTTTTCAGGATTTCGAAGAATTCCTCATTATTGGTAGAATTCAAACTCTCCTGAGAAAGAAAATCTTCACTTTCAATATCCTCGAGTTCAAGCTTATGGCCGCTCTCCCTGGCGAGAATCAATATTTTCCTGGCAACGTCTACTCCGCTTAAATCTATTTTAGGATCAGGCTCGGTATAACCTTCTTTCATAGCCTTTTCGACAATCTTATAGAAGGGTTCGCTGGCATCGTAATTATTAAATACAAAATTCAGACTTCCCGAAAGCACGGCCTGGATTTTCTGAATCCTGTCCCCCGAAGCAACAAGATTCTGCAGAGTATCTATAATAGGTAATCCGGCGCCCACATTGGTTTCATACATAAACGACGCTCCATATTCACGAGCAAGTCTCTGCAAATTCTCATAATTCTCATAGGCATCTGCACAAGCGATCTTGTTACAGGTTACCACTGAGATAGAATTCTCAAGATAGTGTTTATACCATCCTGAAATTTCGGGACTTGCCGTATTATCCACAAAAATGCTATTACGCAAGTTGAATTGTTTTACTCTACTGAAAAATTGTTCTTTATCGGCTTTTTCAGAGTTTTTAAGTAATTCCTCCCAATTATTCAGATCAATTCCATTTTCATCAAAAACCATTTTCCGGGAGTTGGAAAGTGCCAATACACGTACTTTCAATCTTAATTTTTCAAGTAAATAATTTTCCTGTTTCTTTAACTGAGCGATTAGTTTACTTCCAACATTTCCAACACCTGTGATG
>JAGXII010000211.1 GCA_024635735.1 Christiangramia sp.
GAAACGGCCGGTTCTCTTTTTATAAGACGCATATTCCCCATAGCGTTGCATCAATAACTTCTCTTCATATTTCGATTTCACGATAAAAAGAACATATATAATATGGGTGATCAATATCCTATAAACAGACCCACTGAAAATGGCAAATCCCAGAAAACTTAATAGGATACCTGTGTAAATAGGATGTCTGATATATTTATATAGGCCGTTTTGAACTAATTCTGAATTAGATTTAGGAGAAGGAAAGGGAGAAAGATTCTTATTTAGCTGAAGCATGGCCAGAATTAGGATAAGTGCTCCCAAAATAGCTATTGTCAAGCCACTGATTTTAATAATTAAGGGCAGGCTAAATTCTATAATCTGAATATCAAAAATATAAAGAATGAATAGCAGCATCTGCAATCCTACTAACTTGTAATCTTTTGATCTTAAATCCATTGCAAGGTCCTTAGAATTAAAATCTGATTCAGTTAATAAAATATTGCAACCGAATCAGGTGACGAGGTGATTCTCCTGTAAAGTCGAGTTTCTAACTTTGCTCTACAATGCCATTCTGCTCTTCCCTATAAATCGCATGTTTAGGAATGGGCATTTTAATTCCTTCCCTATCAAGTTCCTTTTTTACGGCTTCCAATTGCTCCCAGTAGACCGGCCAGTATTCCACAGATTCAACCCAGCACCTGGCCATTATTTTCATTTGATACTCCCCTATCTCGTCTAACCACACATCAACCGGCAAATGGCCGGCAAGTTTTGGATGTTTGCTCATTCCTCTTATAATAACCTTTCGCACTTCGTCAATATCAGCATCAAAGGAGAATTTCAGGTTTAGATCTATCCTGCGATATTTTTCCATTGTCCTATTATCAATGTCGCTATTGGAAACATTTCCATTAGGCATGGTGATGATCCTGCCGTCGAATGTCTTAATTCGGGTGTACAAAATATCAATCTGTTCTACGAAACCAAGATTATTGTTTACATGAATAAGGTCACCTACTTTAAAAGGTTTAAAAACCAGGATAAGCACTCCTCCAGCAAAATTTGATAAACTTCCCTGTAAAGCAAGTCCAATTGCTATACCAGCGGCTCCAAAAACAGCAAGAAAAGAGGTGGTTTGAATTCCTAAAATTGATCCAACTATAAAAAATAAAAATCCGTAAAGAACAAAGACACTTAGACTCTCAACAAAAGTTTTTAACGAAAGTTCTGTTCTGGATTTTCTCAATGCGCCTTTTAGTAAACGCATTATAATCTTGATGATAAAGATCCCTAAAATAAGAGCGACCAGGGCATAAACCAGTTCAGGTCCAATTTCTACCAGGAATTCCAATAGTTGAGATTTCAATTTAGTCCAAAAATCTTTATTCATATTGTTTAATAGGATTCAGAATGAGAGATCAAATATACAGATGTAATCCTTACATGGTAGAAATTACCATTTCCATTGCTCCCACTGGGAAGAATTCAGGGGGAACTTTCAGGGATTTTATAACCAAAAAAAATCCAATCAAGTCTAATTAAAAGAGATTTAAGTTTTTAAGTCCCTTTTTTTTCGCAAGTTTTCAGGCATTATTGCGACCATTAAAAAGCAATTAACTTCCTTTATTGGATTTTTTCCTTCTATTTGGATATTTTCCAATTAAGCAGTAATTTTCCGCTATGAAAGATATCAAGATCGCTATTACTGATATTGAGACCACCGGTAATGGGATCAAAGGAAATCGGATTACGGAGATCTGTGTGATCGTGGTTCAGGATGGAAAAGTGATCGATGAATATTCGTCACTAGTAAATCCTAGCCAATCCATTCCGCTATATATTGAAAGTCTTACCGGCATCAATGACGAAATGCTGAGCAATGCTCCTCAATTTTCAGAAATAGCCGATGAAGTAGATAAGATCACCAAAGACTGTGTTTTCGTAGCTCATAATGTAAATTTTGATTATAACATTGTGCGTGCTGAATTTGCTAGTCTGAACAGGGAATTTAAAAGGAAAAGACTTTGCACCGTACGCCTTAGTAAAAAGCTTATTCCTGGTTTGTTCTCCTATAGTTTAGGAAATATATGTACTTCCATAAACATTCCGCATATAGATCGTCACCGCGCAAAGGGAGACTGCGATGCTACGGTAATACTTTTTCAGCGATGTCTTTCGCTGGATTCAGATTTTGAGGTGATCACGAAATTCCTGAATCAAAGAACGGCCGCCTCTTATCTTCCACCAAATTTTAAAAATTCCGACTTTGAAAAACTGCCCACCTCCACCGGAGTCTATTTTTTCAGAGATAAAAATGGTATCCCTCTATACATAGGAAAAGCCAAGAATATCAAAAGTCGAATTAAGTCTCATTTCCAGGAGCGTTCTAATCACAAGTACAAATTGATGCAGGAAACTTACAGCATCGATTATGAACTTACGGGAAATGAAATGCTCGCTTTATTGAGGGAATCTGAATTGATTCTGAAATTCTACCCAAAATTCAATAAGGCACAAAAAAAGGTAACCCGGCCTTATACGTTTACTTCCTATCACAATCAAAAAGGAATTGAGCAGTTTGCACTACACAAGAATAAGATCGCACCGGTTAGCTGGATGAAATTCTATACCCGGGAAGAAGCCATAAAATTTCTGGAATCCCTCTGTGCTGAATTTGAACTCTGCCCGAAATACTGCGGATTGCAAAGTGGCGTTAAATATTGTGACCACTATAAGATCACCACCTGTAGCGGTGCCTGCAAAAATGAAATCGATGCGGAAGAATACAATAGACGTGTTTCCAAAGCCGTAGATTATATAAGTCATTTTGAGGATTCCTGTCTATTGGTAGAAAAAGGAAGAACCACTAATGAAAAATCCTTTATTTACCTGAAAAAAGGAAGATATGCCGGTTATGGATTTATTGATAATTCAGACGAATTAAACCATCCGGAAGAATTCAAAAATTTCCTTATTCCTCAGAAAACTTCCAGCTATGCAGACAGGATAGTTAGCCGATACCTGAATACGAAAAAGAACCTGGTAAAAATCCCTCTACAAGGAAATGAGAATACAGGCCTGGAAGATTCTTCAGAAAAAATATTTGGAAAACTGATGAATTTTTAAGCTGCGATACTTCTAAGGTTTAGAATATTTTCAAGCCAATTCTGCAACAATTTTAATTTTCATTCGTCTTTAAAGAAAATCTATGGTTTAAAAACCATGGAAAATAATTCATCAATCAAAAAACGAATATTATGAACAATCTCATTATTACATTATTCACCTTCGCGAGTCTAACTTTACAGGCTCAGAAAAAAATCCAGAAAGAAGTAGTATATGCAAATCAACCTGTAGAAATGAAGCTTAATTTTGCTTCGAACATCGAAATCAAAGCCTGGGATCAACCAACAATTAAAGTAGAAGCTATTATTGAAACTAACGATGAGAAGTATACCAATCTTTTTGATTTGTATATCAAAAATGAAACTTCAAAAATTGAAATAGAATCAAACTCTAAAGAAATTTTCGAGGCTTACCAGAATGATCAGAAAGAAGAAAATGGTCTTGCAATTCTTTACACCAGGAGCCTGGATCATCAATTCAACTACATTTTATACCTGCCAAAAAATATCACATTAAACCTATCTAGCATTACTGGAAATGTATCTTCAGAATTTTTACAGGGAGATATCGCTGTGGAAGTGATAAGCGGAAATATTGATGTGAAAAATTACTCGGGAGATCTTAAACTAAAAACCATTTCAGGAGATATTGACCTATTTTACAAAGATGCCACTCTTATCGCCGAAACAATCACCGGGGATATCCATACCGGATCTAAACTCAAAGTTGACAGAAGGGATAAACTCATAGGTCAGGAAGTGAGTATCGCATCAAATAATGCAAATTCTCTAAGCCTGAATACCATAAGCGGTGATATTTATCTAAATTAGCGGGGATAAATAAAAAGAACAAAATTTCTACTCTCAGAAGAGGTTGACTATAAGTAAAAGTATTATGTACAGATTATTAAGGATCTGGCATATTAGCTCTTAAAGCAAGTAAAACTCAACTTTTTAGCGGCCTCTTCTTTTGATTATACCTGAATAAAATTCCTTTCATAAGAGTCCAGACTGTGAAATCCAGCTTTAATACCAGCCACATAATTCTAAAATAAAGATGTATGGGAATCTGCCAGAATTAAACTATATAACCTTCCCAGTCTTCAATATCATTTCTTTCTTCGGGCTTAATAGATTCTTTCAGTATTTTTTCTTCATAAGCCATGCCATGCTTCTTTAAAACCTCATCTGGAACGCCATCCCAGACATTTGGTCTGTTCCCCTTATACCCTAAATATTCTATCCCTTCTTTACTGGTAAAATATCCGGTGGTAACTAAATTCCTGATTCTTGAGAAGAACACGGCACCCTGAGTAAATTCAGGTTTTACGTCAATGGGATATGCAATATCATCAACGATTGCTATTCTTTTTTCTTCTGAAAGTTCTAAGAAATCTTTATCATGCCTTTTGTAACTTTCATTTTTCAACCACCTTAATCCACCTCTCATAGGGATCTTATGCTCAGGAATATCTTTGGTGATAAATTCAATAAATTCCGGTACTCCAACTTCTGAAGCTGGCTCATGTGATTCGGTACCGGGCATGATAATATCACTTAGGACTATGATGGTTTTCATTTCCTCATCGGTATAAAAATTATCATTTAACAAAGCCTCATCCCTAGCTTCCTCTTCAGGAGTTCTTCCGTAATCGAACTTCTTCTCCTTGATGTCTGTAAGCTGGCTTACATCGGTATTATCGTCCAGCCTGCAACTTAACAGCAGTCCAGAGCCTGCACCGCCAATAAGTAATGTTTTTAGTGATTCTCTTCTATCCATGACCCGCTAATTAAATATTTCCTTTTTTCATTTCTTCAGATAAATAATCGGATGCTCTCCAGGCAAGTGCAAGAATTGTCCATGTTGGATTTTTATCAGCCTGCGAAACGAAGGCTCCTCCGTCCATTACGAACAAATTGGGAACCTCATGTGCCTGGTTATATTTGTTTAAAACTGATGTTTTGGCATCGGCACCCATTCTAGTGGTTCCCACCTCATGAATGATCCTTCCCGGATTTTCGAGACCGTAATTCGATTCCTTTCCAGGTTTATTCCCAAGTGCAATCCCGCCCATGGAACCTATAATTTCTTCAAAACTGTCCTGCATATGAGCTGCCTGTTTCACTTCTTCTTCAGACCATTTATAATTGAATTTTAGCACAGGGATTCCAAATTTGTCTACTTTTTCAGAATCTATGGTACATCTATTCTCTGCTCTTGGAATACTTTCACCTCTTCCAGCCATACCCACGGTAGATCCATAGAATCGTTTCACATCTTCCATGAGCCCTACTCCATAGCCTCCGGCTTTTTTCATCTCACCATTAAGGCCGGGAACCAGACTATTTAGATTTTCCATATTAAAACCAAAACCATAGGAAGGCATTCCCATTCCGCCCCAGTATTCAATATGATAACCTCTGGTGAATCCCAGATTTTTATTATCGTTTAGCCACCATGGTGTGTACAAATGCATTCCTCCTACACCATCTTCATTATAGCGTTCCCTATCCATTAAAGAAGGAATAAATGCCATTCTGGAAGAACCTGTAGAATCATGCAAATATCTGCCAACCACATCGCTGGAGTTTGCCAGTCCGTTTGGATGGGCAGAAGATTTTGAATTAAGTAGAATTCTCGCCGAGCTACAAGCGCTGGCGGCCAGTATTACTACTTTGGCTTTAACACGATAATCTTTAGAATCTGTTTTATCTATATAATGCACCCCCGTAGCATTTCCCTCTTTATCTGTAATCACTTCCCTTACCATAGCATTCACAAAGAGATCAACATTTCCTGTTTCCTTCGCTGGCTTTACCAGGGCTGAAGAAGATGAAAAATCTCCATAAACACTACAAGATCTGGAACACTGGTTACAGTAAAAGCATGCCTGACGTTTTTTATTTACCCTTTTAGTTAGAATGGAAAGTCTGGAAGGGATCATAGGGATCCCTGCCTTCGCAGTTGCATTTTTAAAATAGAGTTCATGCAGCCTTGGTTTTGGAGGCGGCAGGAAATAACCATCCGGTTCATTAGGTATGTTTTCTTTTGTCCCGAAAACTCCTATTAACTTATCTACTTTATCGTAATATGGTTTTACATCATCATACCCAATTGGCCAGTTATCGCCTTTCCCGTCAAAATCTTTTCTTTTAAAATCCAGAGGTCCAAATCTTAGGGAAATTCTGCCCCAGTGATTTGTTCTTCCTCCAACCATTCTGGATCGAAACCAGTCGAATTCAGTTCCCCATTCTTTGGTATAAGGTTCTCCTTCCAGTTCCCAGCCTCCATATGCCATATCAAAATCTCCGAATGGTCTCACAGTGGAAGCTCCCCTTCGCGGTGACTCATAGGGCCATCTTAATTGTGTGCGCTGTTCAGGATTTGCAGGATCAAAATCGGGACCAGCCTCCATAAGGGCTATTTTGTAACCTTTATCGGCCAGAATTTTTGCCGCCATGCCGCCTCCGGCTCCGGAGCCTACTATACAAACATCGTACTTGGTGGATTGTTCTATTATTTGAAAAGACATAATATTTTATTGAGTTAGGGATACTTAAAATAAGCTTTTTCTGTTGATATTATTTATTTATAGATTCGAAATGAGTATTAAATAATTCCATCTGATATTTAATTGAATTCTTCCAGAAATCCCAGGTATGTCCTCCGGGACTGGAAGTAAAAGTGTGCGGAATATTATTATAAAGTAGTTTCTCGTGAAGCCTGACATTTACATCATAAAAGAAATCTGCGGTTCCGCATTCAATAATTATATCTAATGATTCAGGGGTAAGCAAATGAGTTAAATTAATTACACTGTGATTGTTCCATCTTTCGGGATTTTCAGAAAAAGAACCAAGATATTTTGAAATATCCCAGTTATTCGGAAAAGGCCTTATGTCCACTCCTCCACTCATACTTCCCACAGTAGCATACACATCCTGATGTTTAAATGCTAAATATAAAGAGCCATGACCTCCCATACTTAACCCGGTAATTGCCCGGCCATCCCTGTTTGCAATTGTTTTGTAATGAGAGTCAATCCATTCTACAAGTTCTTTAGATATGTAAGTTTCATATTTGCTTTCCGGGATTAAAAGACTGTCAAAATACCAGCTATTATAATTCCCGTCCGGACTTACAACAATAATCCCATAACGATCTGCATATTCCATAATCCCCGGAGCATTCTTCACC
>JAGXII010000212.1 GCA_024635735.1 Christiangramia sp.
AAAATTGGGCCTATAGCACACTTTAATTAGTGGAAACCAGTAATAGAGCATCAGCACTACGGGTGAGCTTTTGTCCTAATTGATTAAAAATAAAATAAAACACATATGAAAACTATTATTTTTTACTTCACACTGGCACTTTGCACATTTAGTACTCAAATTGCTCAATGTCAGGATGAGCCTTCCAAAGAGGAGAAAGGCGAAGCGGTCCTTGAAAATAAAAAAGAAGAGATTATTAAAGATGAAAAGGAAAAGCTTCGAAAGAAAATTGAAAATATCAATGAACGTCTTGAGAAAAATGAGTTTACCAAAGAGGAAGCTGAAAAATTAAAAAAGAGAGCTGCAGATTTTCATGCAAGAAATATTGAAAATCGTATTGTAATCCTTGAAAATGAGATGGAATTTGAATCCAGAAACGATAATCCAAGTGGATATATAGGTCTTGCCGAAAACGGAAAGGTAATAACCATTCGTGTGAATAATGAACGGGAAAGAAAATATGACAAAAGAACTACCAGCGATCTGGTGCTGGCTGCAGGCTTTAATCATGCGCTTAGTGAAGGTCAGTCTTTGAATGATTCTGATTTTAAAATAGGTGGCAGCCGATTCTTTGAAATTGGCTGGGCGTGGAAAACCAGAGTTTTTAATAACTCTAACTTTTTGCGGTTGAAGTATGGTTTTTCTTTTCAGTTTAATGGTCTGAAGCCTACTGATAACCGTTATTTTGTAAATAATGACGGAATAGTAACTCTGGAAGACTTTGAATATGACCTGGACAAATCTAAATTCAGAATGGATAATCTGGTGGTTCCGGTTCATTTTGAATTTGGGCCTTCATCAAAAAATGAAAGTAAAAATTATATTCGATATTCTACAGAAGGAAAGTTAAAGGTAGGACTTGGAGGATATGCAGGATTTAATATAGGAGAGCGCCAGAAACTTAAATATGACTTGGAAGGAGATAAAAGAAAAGATAAACTAAAAGGAGATTATAATACTAGTGATTTTGTATACGGTCTTAGTGGATATCTTGGATGGGGCTGGGCTACCTTATATGCAAAATATGGTCTAAATCCCATTTTCGAGAGTCCGAATGTCGAGTTGCATAACTTTTCGCTAGGGTTGAGATTTGATGTGGATTAGCCAATTATAAATTTGTAATTTTACGGGCTTCAAGACTATGGAAAATTCCATATTTTTAAAGCCCTTTCTTATTCATTTTAAAAAGTTATTTTCAAAAGTTAATTGAATTGATCTCAAAAACAACCATAGATAATGTATTCGAGACTTCCCGTGTAGAGGAAGTGATTGGTGATTTCGTTCAGTTAAAGAAATCGGGGAGTAACCTTAAAGGATTAAGTCCGTTTACAGATGAGCGCACCCCAAGTTTTATGGTATCTCCTGTGAAACAAATCTGGAAGGATTTTAGTAGCGGGAAAGGCGGAAATGTTGTGGCTTTTTTGATGGAGCATGAGCATTTCACTTACCCCGAGGCTATAAAGTATCTTGCTAAGAAATACGGAATAGAAATAGAGGAAACAGAACAAAGTGATGAGCAAAAGGAACATGCCAATGAAAGAGAGAGTATGTATCTGGTTTCCGAATATGCTAATAAATTCTTTCAGGAGTCCCTTCTCGAAACTGATGAAGGCAGGGCAATAGGCCTGAGCTATTTCAAGGAAAGGGGTTTCACTATGGATACCATCAAGAAATTTGATTTAGGATATTCTCCCGATAACTGGGACGCTTTTACGAATAAGGCTCTGGAGGATGGATATCAACTAGAATATCTTGAGAAGACCGGCTTAAGCATTGTAAAAGAAGACAAAAAATTCGATCGGTTTAAAGGGAGGGTTATGTTCCCTATTCATTCAATGTCTGGGAGGGTACTTGGTTTTGGAGGGCGGATTTTATCAAATACCAAAAAGGCCGCGAAATACCTGAATTCGCCCGAGAGTGATATTTACCATAAAAGCAAGGTGCTATATGGTATTTATTATGCCAAACAGGCGATTGCCCGGGAAGATAATTGTTATCTGGTTGAAGGATATACAGATGTGATCCAGTTTAATCAAAGCGGGATTGAAAATACCGTTTCCTCTTCAGGTACTGCTCTAACTTCAGAACAGATACGATTAATCAATCGCCTGACTAAAAATATCACGGTCCTGTTTGACGGGGATGCTGCGGGTACCCGTGCTTCTCTAAGGGGAATTGATCTTATCCTTGAGCAGGGAATGAATGTGAGAGTTTGCACTTTTCCCGAGGGAGAAGACCCCGATAGTTTCGCAAGGGCAAATTCAGAAGAAGAACTCAGAGAGTTTTTGCAGGAAAATTCCAGGGATTTTATCAGTTATAAGGCTTCTCTTTTAATGGAGGAGGCTAAGAGCGATCCTGTGAAAAAAGCCGAGCTTATCAGGGATATGGTAAACAGTATCTCCAAGATTCCAGATAATATTCAAAGAGAAGTTTACCTTCAGGAATGTTCAAGGATCATGGATATTTCAGAAAATGTGCTGTATGCTAGTCTGGCCCAGATTCAGAATAAGGACAAAAGAACTTCTAAGCCTCAAAATAAAAATATGGAAGTGGTGCGGGAAGAAACTGCGCCTAAGACGAAAGTTGATCATCTTTATATTCTTGAAAGGAATATTATTAAAATTTTAGTGCTTTACGGTAATAAGGAAGAGGACTTTGAAGATTTATTGCTGAAGCAAAATGAGGAAACAGGAGAGCTTATACTTGAACCTGAAGTCCAGACCTCAAAAGTATTTGAAAAGATATTTTTGGATCTTCAGGAAGATGAGATCGCATTTTCAAATAAGGATTTCAGGCAGCTTTATACCCTAATTATTAATAAACTGAATAGTACGGAGGAATTCGCGGTGGGAAATATTATTAATGACCTCGAGGCTTCTCAGGCGCAGGAAGTTACCGATATTCTAATGCAGGAAGAACAGTATGAACTTCATAGCTGGGATCGTCATGACATTCCTGTAAAACAAAAGGAACAAACAATTAAGCAGTTTGTGAGTCAGACAATATTAAACCTGCGGCGACACCTTATAGATTGTAAATTGAACGATCTATTAGAAAATATCAGAGTAGCCGAAACCGAGGAAGAAAGGACCGATATCAAAAATGAGGTGGTGGGATTCAATAAATTACGAACCCTGTTATCTGAAAGGTTAGGCCGGGTTATGTAGTGTTTAATTGCAGTAATCTTGATTGAGTAATAAGATCTGCAACATTATCAACCTTCAGCTTTTTAAGTAATCGGGTCTTGTAAGTACTTACCGTTTTTTCGTTAATATCAAGAGCTTCCGCGATATCTTTATTTCTTTTTCCTGAGGAAAGAAGGTTTAGAACTTCTGATTCCCGTGTGGAAAGCTTTTTAAACTTTGTAATTAAACTCTTACCTCTTGAGATTCCGGAGTTTAATTTTTCAGTAATACTTCTATTGAGATAGATTCCTCCACGTGCAACCTGATAAATGGCCTTTTCTAAAGTTTCATTATCAGAATGCTTGGAAATATATCCCGCTGCTCCGGCTTTTATAGCACTAAGTGCATACATTTCTTCCGGATGGGAACTAAAAATAAGAGTCTTTACTTCTGAAAATTCCTGCTTGATACGCCTTATAGCGTTTATTCCGTTAATTTGTGGGAGATCCAGTTCTACGATTAAAACATCGGGAGCATCTTTCTCCAATTGATTAAATAATTGGGTCCCGCTGCCTACTCTTCCGGTGACCTGCAACGCCGGATTATTCTTTAAAACGCATTTAACGCCTTCACAGATAATGGGGTGGTGGTCTGCTATTAAAACTCGGTACATGATTATAGATTAAAAAAAACAAGCAGGGGGTAACTTGTTGAATATCGTTTTGTTAACCTAAAATAATGCTTTCGTTAATTAAAATGTAAAAGTCTTTAACATATTCGATAAGATGTTTACTTCTTTAGATGAACGGGTATTTCACAAACAGGAATCGGAAGCATTTTATGTCTGTTCGCGGTATTTAACCGGGTATAAATATCAATGACATTTTTTTCTCTTCCTGTAAAGTCAGACGATTTTTTACCAAAATCGGTATTGGTCATTGCCCATTCCAATTCATCATAATTTGCCCCAATTTGATCCTCATCGCTACGACTGTCTCCAAAAAGACCATCTGTTGGAGCTGCCTGCATTATATCATCAATAATATGAAGGTATTTCCCTAATTCGTAGACCTCACTTTTCAGGAGGTCGGCAATTGGGCTAAGGTCTACGCCACCATCTCCATATTTTGTATAAAAACCTACTCCAAAGTCTTCCACTTTATTACCCGTCCCTGCGACAAGGTATTTGTGAAGACCTGCAAAATAATATAAGGTGGTCATTCTCAATCTTGCTCTTGTGTTTGCCAGGCTTAGGTGGAGATTATCAGATTGCGGTTCTTCTGGAAGCGTTGATCTAAAACTTTCGTAAACGGGAGTGAGATTGACTTCCAGGCTGGTTACATTGGCAAAATTATGCTCAAGCTCAGCTATATGTTTTTGTGCTCTGGTAACCTGATTTTTATCCTGATGTATAGGCATCTCAAGACATAGCGTTCGCAAGCCGGTTTTGGCGCAAAGGGTAGAAGTTACTGCGGAATCAATCCCTCCACTTACTCCAATTACGAATCCATTCATTCCTGCCTGGGTAGCATATTCTTTTAGCCAGTTTATAATATGATCTGCGACTTTTTCGGTTTGCATAATTTTGGGCGATTAAGTTTGTAAGTAATACCTTTGCAGCGCAAATCTAATACTTAAACCCAATTTTTGAAAGAGACCGGCGTTAAAGCCTTCATAATAGCTGATTATGCTGAAAAAAATATGCTTTTTCTTATTTATGCTTAGTATCGTTTCCTGTAATGACGCATCCAGGACCGAGGCTGAAATTGAAAAAATTGATGTGAACTTTAAATTGATAAGGTTTGATCAAAAATTTGCTAATGCCACAAAGGATTCACTGTCAAAACTGAAGGAGAATTTCCCTTTTCTGTTTCCTGAGCAGTATCCCGATAGTGTCTGGGTGAACAAACTTTCAGACAGTATTCAGCAGGAATTGAATACTGAAGTTACAGGCGTTTTTCCTCAGTTTTCAGAAGAAACAGATGAGCTGCACAGCCTTTTTCAGCATGTGAAATATTACTTTCCTGATTTTAAGGTACCCGATGTCATCACTATAACCTCTGAAGTAGATTATAAGAATAAGGCACTTTATACGGGTGATTACCTCTTTCTTTCATTGGACACTTACCTTGGCGAAGACCATAAATTTTACATTGGAATTCAGGAATATTTGAAGAAAAATTTTAAAAAGGATCAGATCATACCTGATGCTGCCGGGGAAATAGCTAAAGAATATGTACCAAAAGCTGACTCGAGGACGTTCCTCTCTCATATGTTGTATTACGGAAAAATCCTTTATCTAAAAGATCTTTTTATCCCTGATGCCTCAGATGCTGAAAAAATTGGATATACCCGGGATGAATTAGTTTGGGCGCAGTCAAACGAAGACCAGATTTGGAGATACTTTATAGAAAATGAGGTTATTTACGATACAGATTCAGAACTGTACACACGGTTCCTGTATCCCGCTCCATTTTCAAAATTCTATCTTCAGCTGGACAGTGAATCCCCGTCAAGATTGGGGCAGTATGTAGGCTGGAATATTATCAGGTCTTACATGGAAAAAAATGATGTTTCCGTCAAAAAAATGCTGAACACTTCAGCCGAAGAAATTTTTAATAAAGCAAATTACAAACCGAAGAAATAATGGCTAGTTATAAAAAATCTGAAATTAATATAGAAGTAGTTACCGATGAAAATCACGTTCCGGAGGAAATTACCTGGAGTGCAGAAGACGGTAATATTTATAAAGAAGAATCTAAAGCGGTGATGCTTTCTGTATGGGATAATAAGCAGCAGGAAACGCTTCGCATTGACCTTTGGACTAAAGATATGCCTGTGGATGAGATGAAAAAATTCTTTCATCAAACCCTGGTTTCTATGAGTGATACCTATTACAGGGCCACGCAGGATGATAAAATGCGTGATACGATGAAAGATTTCTGCGATTATTTTGCGGAAAAAACCGAGATTAAAGAGCAATAATTGCAAAAACTGATTTTTGTTTACAATGCTAATTCGGGAAAACCGAATGCTTATCTGGATATGATCCGTAAAATAATTAGGCCTTCCACTTATTCCTGTGATCTGTGCTCCCTTACCTATGGAAAGTTTTCAGAAAAAACTGAGTGGAAAAAATTCAGAAAAAATCTGGATGCGGAAACTGAGTTTCTTCACAAAGACGAATTTCAAAAGAAATACGCGTCCAAATTCGGATATAAATTCGAGTTTCCTATTGTGCTTATAAGCGGTGAAAGAGACCTGGAAATCCTGGTGAATAAAAATGAACTTTCTGCAATGGAAGATCCTTCTCAGTTAATAGAAATTATTAAGGAAAGACTTTGATAAATTAAGAAAGTTTAAGCTCGTTATTGATGCCTTCTATATAATTTAGAATATCCTCTTTGCCTAATTGAGTGTTAGCTGAGGTTATAAAATATTCGGGCATTTCGGCCCAGGATTCAAGCATTTCTTCCTTATAATTTTCAATATTTTTTTCCAGGGCTTTCGGTTTTAGTTTATCGGCCTTGGTGAAAATGATGCAGAAAGGGATTCCATTTTCTCCCATCCATTGCATAAATTCCATGTCGATGGGCTGGGGCTTATGTCGCGAATCTATAAGTACAAAGGCGCAAACCATCTGAGTTCGTTTTTCAAAATATGCCGTAATGAACTTTTGAAATACCTTTTTTGTCGATTTTGAAACTCTTGCATATCCATATCCAGGCAAGTCTACAAGATGCCAGTTTTTATTGATCAAAAAGTGGTTTATGAGCTGAGTTTTTCCCGGAGTAGCCGAAGTTTTAGCAAGAGATTTTCGGCCTGTAAGCATATTGATAAGGGAAGATTTCCCCACGTTACTTCGGCCAATAAAAGCATATTCAGGTAAGGTGCTTTTAGGGCACAGATCTACTTTGGAATTACTTACCACAAATTCAGCCGAGTTGATTTTCATAGGTTAGCTTAAAAATTTCGCTTTTTTAACCAGTCGTGAAATACTTCATTAAACTCTTCGGGATGTTCCATCATGGCGGCATGCCCGCATTTGTCAATCCAGATTAGGTCTGAATCGGGGAGGAGCCGGTTGAAATCTTCTGCGACTTCAGGTGGTGTTACATTATCATTTTTACCCCAAATGATACAGGTGGGAGTTTGCATTTTCGGGAGGTCTTTTGCCATGTTGTGTCTAATGGCACTTTTCGCAATGGCGAGTGTTTTAACCAGTTTATTGCGGTCGCTTACCGTATTGTAAACTTCGTCTACAATTTCCTTGGTCGCAATTTCCGGATCGTAAAAAACTGCCTGTGCTTTCTTCTTGATGAAATCGTAATCTCCACGACGCGGGTAACTTTCACCCATAGCATTTTCATAAAGACCTGAACTCCCTGTAATCACAAGTCCTTTTACCACTTCGGGAAACATTTTAGTGGCCAGAAGAGCGATATGTCCTCCCAGCGAATTTCCCAGAAGGATAACGTTGTCATATCCTTTAAATTCTATAAATTCTTTGAGATACCTGGCAAAAGTGCCAACACTGGTTTTAAGAAGTGACATGGAGTAAAGCGGGAGTTCCGGAATAAGAATTTTATAACCATTTTCCGGGAAATAATTTACCACACCGTCAAAATTACTCAAGCCTCCCATAAGTCCGTGAAGGATAACAATTGGAGTTCCTTCACCTTTTTCCAGATAAGTAAATTTTCCCTCTTTCCTTAAGTGATCTTTCATTGATTGCCTTTGCGGTTAGCAATCGCAAATATAGCGATTTCGATACAAGTATAATCATTTTTGCTTAACTGCAAGCGCATTTGCGCGAAGTGGTAAAATTGAATTCAATTGATTTTTTATATCCTGTTTTCCAAAATTTCCCACTTATTTTCAAATTCCTGAATCCTAAGTAAATACAGCTATTTAAAAGGTTTTCAATTACATACAAGTGGAAAACTTATCAACATTGTGGTAAAAAGTGGTAAAAAGTGGTAATATTTTCAATATATTTGGCTCTATAAAGCTTGATTGTGGTAAATCTCATTGGAACATATGAATGTAAAGTAGATGCAAAAGGCCGTTTGATGGTGCCTTCCGCATTGAAAAAGCAACTGGCTCCAATGCTACAGGAGGGCTTTGTGATTAAACGGGCAGTCTTCCAAAATTGCCTGGAGCTTTATCCAATGAGCGAATGGAATGTTCTTATGAACAGAATGAATGGTTTGAACCGCTTCAAGAAAAAGAACAACGATTTCATAAGACGATTTACTGCCGGGGTTAAAACTGTAGAGGTTGACACCAATGGGAGGCTTTTAATTCCTAAGGATCTTACATCCTTTGCCGGAATAGAGAAAGAGATTGTGCTTTCTTCGGCGATCAATATTGTAGAGATCTGGGATAAAGACAAATATGAAAACGCCATTGATGCTGCTTCCGATGATTTCGCTGATCTCGCGGAAGAGGTAATGGGTAACGATGACATGGATGGAATATCATAATCCTGTTCTGTTAAAAGAATCGGTTGATGGTCTTGATATAAAACCTGACGGAATCTATGTGGATGTCACTTTTGGAGGTGGCGGCCATTCCAGGGAAATTCTTTCAAGACTTGGTGAAAAAGGAAGGCTCTATGCTTTCGATCAGGATAAAGACGCTCTTGAAAATAAGATTGACGACCAGCGCTTTGCTCTAATTAATGAAAACTTCAGATTTCTGAAAAGGTTTTTGCGGTTTTACGGTGTAAAGCAGGTTGATGGAATTCTGGGAGATTTTGGAGTTTCTTCTCATCAATTCAATGAAGCTGAAAGAGGTTTTTCAACCAGATTCGATGCTAAACCGGATATGAGAATGAATCAGGGTGATAAGCTGAGTGCATACGAGGTGATAAATGAGTATGACGAAGAGCACTTGAAAAAGATCTTTTATGCCTATGCCGATTTGAAAAATGCTCCAAAGCTTGCAAGGGTAATTGTGAGTGAAAGAAAGAATCATCCTTTGGAAACGAGCGAACAGCTGAATGAATTATTAAAGCCTTTACTATTTAAAGGAAAAGAAAATAAGATCCTGGCGCAGATCTATCAGGCAATAAGGATAGAGGTTAACCAGGAAATAGAAGTTCTTAAAGAATTTTTACTACAAACTGAAGAAGTGGTGAAACCAGGAGGAAGGTTGAGTTTGATTTCTTATCACTCACTTGAAGACAGGTTAGTGAAAAGATATATACGAAGTGGTTTGTTTGAAGGAGAGCCTGAGAAGGATATGTTTGGAAATATATCAGTCCCTTTTAAAAAGGTAAACGGGCTTATTGTTCCTTCAAAAGAGGAAATTAAAGAGAATAGCAGGGCTAGAAGTGCCAAGCTTAGAATAGCTAGAAAACTTTAATCAATAATGAAAAAAGGTTTTTACAATATACTAAAGGCAAATTTTCTAATCAGTGACGATGCTGTTAAGAACTGGCGCTTTATAGTTTTCTGTACGATCCTGGCGATTATTATGATTGCGAGTTCTCATAGTGCAGAACGTAAAGTTCATCAGATTGCAAGATTGAATCAGGAAGTTCTGGCTCTAAGAAGTGAATTTTTAGAAGGTCGTTCTTATCTAATGAAGATTAAGATGGAATCAACCATCACAGAACAAATGATTACGAAAGGAATTGGGCCGTCAGAAATGCCGCCCAACAAAATTAAAGTGGTAATAAAAGACTAAGCTGAGATGGCGACAACCGAAAAAAGCATCCTAAACCGAATGTACTTCGTGGCTGGCTGTCTCTTTATTTTTGCGATTGCCGTAGGTGTTAAACTACTCAATATTCAATTTGTTCATGGAGAATACTACAAAGAACTAGCTGAAGAACGCACTATAAGAAACTTTAAGATTCCTGCTAACCGGGGTAATCTTTATGATGCTAATGGTAGCCTTTTGGCGGCATCTGTACCTAAATATGATATACGTTTTGATGCTGTAACGGTTTCAGATAAGAATTTTGAAGAAAATATTGGGCCTCTTTCAGAGAAGCTTTCAAAGATGCTGGGCCAGCCTGCTTCTTATTATTCTCAAAAATTAAGAACGGCCAGAGCGCATAAACAAAGATATCTTCTTATTGCTCGAAATCTGGGGTATTCAGATTATATGAAGATCAAGGATTTTCCAATGTTCAATCTTGGAGCTTATAAAGGAGGAATGATTACTGAGCAAACTACAGTTCGTGAGCATCCGCTTGGTAAAATGGGAGAAAGAACTGTTGGTTATGAAAGAAAAGATGAAAATGGGTATTACACCCGTGTAGGTCTGGAAGGTGCTTTCAGTAATTATTTAAGAGGAACCGATGGCAGAAGGCTAAAACAAAAGATAGCACAGGGTCAGTGGAAACCTATAAGTGATAATAATGAAATGGAGCCAAAAGACGGTTATGATGTGGTCTCCACTATAGATGTAAATATTCAGGATATCGCCCATCATTCACTGCTTCGCCAGCTGGAATATTTTGAGGCAGAACATGGTACCGTGGTGGTAATGGAAACGGCTACCGGTGAAATTAAAGCGATGTCTAACCTTGGTCGTACTAAGGATGGCACTTATTTCGAAAAACGAAACTATGCGGTATATGAAGCTCACGAACCGGGCTCTACCTTCAAATTAATGGCTATGGTCGCCGCTCTGGAAGATAAAGTGATAGATACTAGCCAGATTATAGATACTGAAAAGGGAGTGGTTCGGTTTTACGGAAGAGCGGTGAGAGAT
>JAGXII010000213.1 GCA_024635735.1 Christiangramia sp.
ATATAGATGCTATTCAGGAGCAAAGTGTAAAAGATGATATTTATACTAATGCAGTAGCCTCAGCCCGAAGCATGACTGACTTCAATCAAGGAGGAACAATCACTAAAGACATTGATGCTTTTATCCCTTATTTAAATGCTTCAGCACAGGGTACCAGGGTGATGTTTGATAACCTTAGAGATAGACCGGCAGAAACCACATTCAGAATCATGCAAACTTCCGCAATGCTTTCAGCAATACCAGCGGCAGCGTCTATAGCTCTTTTAGCAGCATTAAGATCAGATGATGAACCGGAAGAAGATAAGGATCTCACCGCAACAGAGCTCTACTTAAAGGCCGTAAAAGGAATTAGCAAGTATGAAAGGAGTAATTATATGTTATTCTTCACCGGTGGCCGTACAGAGAACGGGGAGTTCGATTATATTCGAGTAGCCAAGACACACCAATTAACCCCATTCATGACTCTATCTGAATCCATTCAAAGAGAAACCATGAAGAAGATGGTGGGCGACAATTCTGAAAGCACATTAATAGAGGATATGGATTTTGTTATCAATAACAACATACTGCCATTAGAAGCAAGTATAACCGGGAATGTTGCAAAGGTACCAATGATTAAAGCAGCTATGACCTATAGCACCGGATATGATTTCTTCAGGGAGCAGGACCTATCTTATTTAAGAGGTGATGTACCGGTGGTGGTAGAAGGTTTTGAAAGTAATTCTATAGAGGACTTCTATAAGGAATTCGGAGAGAAAGCGAATGTTTCCCCGGCCAGATTTAAAGGCGCTGTAGAGAGCTTTATTACTTCCCCTAGTACAACGCCTTATGTGGGAATGTTGTATGGAGGATTAGACGCTATGGCTTCAGATAAAGACGGTAAGGTAATCATGCAAAAGCTGGGTAATGATCTATTGAAATCTACCAAGCGCCGGGTCAAAAAGGAAACCAGCGAATACAACAGGAGAATTTCTTCTAATGAAAAAATGCAAAAGAAGTTTGAGAAGATTGAAATAGAAAACATTAAAACCAAGCAGAAGTTTAGTGAATTAGCGAAAAAATATGTAGCCAATGAGGTAGATATTAATACTGTTGCAGATGAATTACTGGTGGTTTACAAGGATAGCCCGTTTGAAGGAGGGCGCATGGTGGAAAAATTCAAGGACGTGGTTAGAAACCAGGGAGTGAGCCCGTATGTATTTGAAGTTAAGTATGCGAACAAACCAAAACAAAGAGCTTTAATGCTGGTGCAGTTATTTGGTTCGGATCTTTTTGAGAGGGAAAATTTAAGAACGGATAAGCAAAATTTACAGTCGCAGATGTTTAGGTATAAGGCTATAAATAAAGAAACCTTAGTAGAATACAATAATCTTATAAGCGAATAAAAGCAAAAGCATCCCAACTTAATGGGAGGCTTTCTTTATTGTTACGGTTGGAAAATGTTTTTGGAATATCTCTTCAGATGTGAATTTAGCTTCTGGTTCTTCCGGGGCTTCTATGGTTACTCTATAACCCTTTTTAGTAGTGAAGGTCATAAAACTTGTTAATT
Source organism: Christiangramia sp. (assembly GCA_024635735.1). Lineage (GTDB taxonomy): Bacteria > Bacteroidota > Bacteroidia > Flavobacteriales > Flavobacteriaceae > Christiangramia. The sequence goes on from JAGXII010000213.1 coordinate 1,550, forward strand.
GTTAATTGAAATAAAGTGTACTATTACAGTTATATCCTTGTTATATGGAACTAGTGCAACTCGCATCTTTTGCTCCATCTTGGTCAAATTCACCGTTTATCCCTCGTAGAGTTCTCCAAATTTGGAATTGCATATATCCTAATTGCGCACATAATTTTTCGTGACCAAACCTTTTAATATAATCTTTTAGTTCTGCTTCTTGAAAAGCACCTTCCACTTCTCCAACTTCATAATAACTTACATCCGTATCTATAACGAATTTAATTTTTGCTAATTCTTTTGTTTGTGCTCCCATAATTAATTATTTGTTTTTATAGTTAATTTTAATTTCATTTTTCAAGCCACATAACATTGTATAAAAAACAGTTGCCAGTTATTTTATGAAGATGGCAACCGATTTTTTATACCGGGCGTTATTAAATATACAAAATTTCTATCTATTATTCTACGCTTAACCCATTTATTTACAGGGTTTTTAGTGTTATTGATTTTGATTATACCGTCGTTCCAAAACTTTAATATCATAGAACACCGGGAGTCCTAATTGCTTTGCGTATTCCACTTCACCGTCGGCACCAGAACTATCACCTTCAAGCCTTAATATGCAGTCGCATGATTTCACCCACTCCAGATCAATCTTAATCCAATCCTGATACGGACGCGGATGCACCATGTGTTGAAAGTGAGAATATAACGGCGCAAAAGGAGCGAAGCCAAGATTCATTAATTGATCTGCAACATCTATTTGCCGCTTTACATTTACTGCTACGTCGCCCAAAGTATAAGGGCTTGCGATATATACTTTTATCATAGTTTTGGTTTATTAAGTGGTAAATATTTAGTTGTTTCATTTCCGTCAATCCAAACACTCCATGCAACTTCCATGGTTGGGGCGCCTTTCTTTCCTTTCTCCCTTTCCTGATACAAGAAGTCCGGTCGCCAAGTAAGTGGCAACACATAAGCGGGAGGAAATTTTTTAAACAGATCATATCGTTTCTTTGCATGCCAATACTGACTTTTCAAAAGCATAGCAACAATACCAGCTTCGTTTACGGCTTTTTTTATAAAATCTGCAGAAATATTAAAATGTGGGTTTGTAATAATTACATCACAATCCATCTTTGTTTCTAAATAGTCGTGCCCGGTATTAATATCTGTTGCAATTACTTCATGTCTGTAATCTCTTAACACATCTACCATGGCGTTATTACCACATGCAGGCTCCCAAATAATTAAATCTTCAGGCAGTTTAAGGAATTCCATTAAAGCAACGGTACATTCGGGTGGAGTAGGGTAAAAATCTAATTTTCTCCTAGTGCCTTTATTATTTCCTGCTGTTAACTGGAGGGCAATCTGTTTCATATCTAACTTGTTATCCGGGTTAATTCCATTTTAAGATCAAGCGCAGCACGTTTAACGGCACCAGATTCTTTGCAGCCGAAGAAGGTGTACTCGTCTTCTCTCGCGCGTTCCTTTAATTTGTTAATACGAGTCTGGAGTCTTTTGATCTCCTGCTCAACAATCTTTACGTCGTTTAAATCCATTGTTACAGTAGTTTTAATTGGTCTGGGTCTTCTATTTCTATTTTGTTTTTCTTTAATCCTCTCTGAACTTTAATTTCATCAAGCCATATTTTATAAGGGTGCATAGCTCTTTCTCCCCAAGGGTAAGCGTTATACAAAGCTTTTTTTATTTCCTCTTCAGATTTGCCTTCTGTGTCTTTCAATACTTTTGAAATAATAGGTCTTGCGCTGTCTCTCCAGGTTTTCATAATTTAAAATTCAAGTTTAATCTCAGAATTAGGATCCGGGATTTCTATTCCTAAAAACTCAGCAGCCCATTGTTGTATAGAAACGATGTAATCCATAAATTCACTGGTACCCATTTCGCTGGAAGTAATGCGCTCCTGGATAACTTCGCCTGTTTCAATATTTATAATCTCACGAAGCGGTGCATGAAGCGGAAGCAGAATGTTGTAGTGAATAGAATTATGATCTCGAACCTCGCCAGTTGCATCTACCAGCCCTTTTTGAACAAGTGGAATTACAATCCCGTGGTAAAATCGGTTCTGGTTGCTGCTCCGCTGCTTCCTGTGGCGCTGAATAGTTAAAGTGATAGTCTTGCCCTCGAAGGTTGCTATTGCGTCGCGTATGAGCTTCCTATTGCGTTTTAGGTTTCCGTTTTCTACGGAAGAAATTATCTCGATTTTTTTCATGGTCTTGTTGATTGAATATTTAAACCGTCTTTTTCCTGATGGCAGGTTCGGCACAAAACATTTATATTCCGAATATCCCACGCAACTTCAGACCGACCTTCTTCTTTGCATCGCTTAACTGATAGGTCGTGCGCACAATCTAATCTTGTTCCGCTGCCATTGTTTCCGCACTGCTCACAAAAATTATATCCGTACTCTTCAAATTGATTTTTTAATACTTCAGCCTTTGCGACACGTATCTTATCGTCAATTTGCTGCGTGGTGTATCTTTTCCCGGTCGAAGTTCTGTAGGTAGGCATAAGATTATTTGTGGTTTTGAGTTAATTTTTCAAAGTAGTAAGCTTCAATCTCCCGAATCTTATCATAGACTCCTGTTTCTGTCTTGGTGCTTTTCTCAGGATATATTTCATCCTTGCCGCGCTGAACTTTCTCTTTGCCGTTGGTGGTTTTGGTTACGACTATCTTGAAGCGCTTACATACGCTCCCCGGAGAGCCAATGCCAATAGGATTTATTTTGATCCCGGCTTTGAGTAGTACGCTTTGTTTATATCCTGGTCCCATTGTTTATACTTTAATGCTATTCATAAGGCAAAAAAAATGACTCCTTTTGATTGGAGATATTCGATGTGTTTTTCTTTGGTGTCTAAGAGGGTTAAGTCTTCTAACGTTCTGTACATCTTAAACTCTTGGTCGTATTCTAAATATCTATGAGCTAAATGATGGTGTTTGCAAGAGACTTCAATTACATCTTTGTGATGCTCTTTATTATAACTCCAATGGTGTCTGTGGTTTTTATTTTTCAGCTTAGGAATTCTTTGGGCGGCGATTGAAGCAGCGTATTTTTCAGGATAATTTGTCACATAATTCTGGTTGCCTTTTTTCATCATAGCCGAAGTAGGTTTATACTTTTCTACATATCCTAATCTTTTCTTTTTTTCCCGACTCCGTATTCTTTCAGAAAGAACAAAACTCCTGTCTTTAACTTTTTCTTTGTATCTCTGATCAGAATCCTTACAAGCGCAGGTTTTACATTTGTTTAGATGTCCGTCGCCCATCTGAGCATGTTTGTAGTACTCACTTAAAGGTTTCGTTTCATTACATTTAAAACATTTCTTCATATCAAAAATTTAAAAAGGACAGTTTTGGTCGAATTCAAAATCATTATCTGATATTCCAAAAGCATCCTGCGGCTGTACTTGCGGTAGCTCTTCTTTCTCGGGAAGTTCTTCTTCATTCACGGGCTCTATTTTTTCCCAAGGTTTTGTCTTCATCCAGCTCCAATTCTGCCAGTAAATCTCAGGAGGGTAAGTACAATTCTCGTCGTATTCTTCTTCAATTTCTGTAAACCTCCCGTTGTTGATATTCCATGCTTCAAACCAATCTATTCCTGCGGATCCTAAATGCTGAAACTTAACCTTTAAAGACCGGAAGTGAATAAGGTTGCGCTCATAATCCCTTACCATACCTATGATGTTGTAAGACATGTCGAAGTGTTCTCCCCCGCCTTTTGCATGATACGCTGTAGGCATTATATAAGTTTTACTGCTGCCTTCTTTTGTGGTGAGCTTGGTAGGGTGCAGGACAAGGATTAAATGACAGTCGTTCTTCTTTACAAATTCATCAAGCAGCATGTGATATTCTGCAGTGTAAATATTTGTATCGCTAATAGGCACGCCGTCAAGACGTATTTTATTGAAAGGGTCCAGCACGAATATCTTTACTCCCTTTCTACGCACCAGCTCTTCAAATTTCTTCAAGACAGACTTTAGCTCATATCGAGACTCATATTGGACGTGGTAAACACTATCTTTTATAAATTCCTTTATTTCAAGCACCTCTTCACTTTTGGTTTCGTCTTTTGAAGGCGTTCTTCCAAGCACCTTTTTAAAGAGTTTGTTGTAGTGAAGTTTAAAAGGTTCATTTTCAATAGAACAAAAAGCAGCTTTCACTCCGTACTTCATTATAAACCGAACAACCATATCGTCGATCTTCTCACTCTTTCCGGAACCAGGCGCACTCAGCATCAACGTGTACTGCTTCCATTCAAAAGAAACAGCGGCGTCCATTTGCTTTAATCCTGTAACCATTCCCCGGGGAGAGCCGTTAATCCAGAAGTCCTCCAGATCATCCCACACATCTTCAATCGTGATAATATTTTCAAGCGGGTATTGAGTAGCTTTCTCAATAGTTTCTTGAAGCTTCAGCTTGCCATACTTCAGTAAGTATTCATTAGCGTCTTTGCAGTCTTCAAAGTCAACCAACCAAATCTTTTCGGCACCAAATCTTCGTACCAATTCCCGCTGACCTTTCTTCCCGGCATCATCATTATCAACCGCGAGGTATATTTTCTCTTTGTCTTCAAAGTATTCATAACAGTTACTCAGGTAGTCCAGATTGAGCTCTCCCTTCAAATTGAAACCGTTGGGAACCGAAGTAACATTATACACTCCAGACTCCGCATAAGCGGCTACATCTGCTTCACCTTCCACAATTATCGCTTCCTTTAGCCCTATAATTGCGTTCAGATTGTACATGATTTTCTCCGCGCCTTTTACCAGCTTAAAGTTTTTCTCACGGTCTCTGAATTTGATATTAATAAGCTGCTTACCTATGAAGTAATTGAATTTTATACACCTTCTGGTTTCCTGAACCTGGCCTATATATTCCGGACCTTCAGTTATTTTCAACCGGCGTATGGTAGCTTCTGATATTCCTCTTGCTTCCCAAAACTTCAAATGACCTTCTGAATATTTAAAATTCAACTCCTGCTGTGAAGGAAGTTCATATTGCTTCGTTTGGTTCTGACGCTTATAACTGTGCAGCTGACCTTCTTCCCCGCAATGGTGGCATTGAAACCAACCTGAGTCCAGATAAGCCGTAGCGCATTTATCGGTTTTCTTTTTACGTGTATGAGAACAGAAAGGGCAGGTGCAATCAACCTTACCTGTGGTTTTGCCTTTAAGATCAAAGCCATGTATATTCCATTCCTCTACCGTAAAACCGTTGATCTCTCTACTCATGCGATGGCTTCTTTAAAGTTTTGAATCCGAAGCCGGGTTGATCCCAATTCTTTTTATCGGACAGATATTGTTCTTTCGTTCCGCGCTTTCTGTCTGCACCAGTCCAGGTCCATTCATATTCTCCTGAAGAAGAATTTCCCTGTTTCCCTGAAATTTCATCTTCCCAATGCCTTCCATTTAACCAAGTCAAAGGATCTTTCCTAAATTTCTTTTCCGGAGTTGACTTCACATAAGCCTCTACCGTTTGAAATACTTTTACAACTTCGTCTTCAGTAAGCTTTATGAATTTATCCTGAGTTTTTGCTTTACCTGTTTTCTTATCGTATAAATCCCAAAAGCGATCAAAGTCCTTTGTTCTTTGTTTATTGTTTACTTGTTTATTGTTTACTTGTTTATCTATACTATCAATGCTTTGTACAGTGCTTTGTACAGTGCTTTCACTTTGCTTTGACCTGTGCTTCGTAAATGCTTTATCAAGTGCTTTATCAAGTGCTTTATCAAAATTTGATAGAGCAATTATGTTTGCTGAGTATTGATTTTTGCTTCTTTGAACCATCTTAATAAACCCGAAGTCAACTAATTCATTTAAAGCCTTGATGTAAGTGTTATAAGATTTTACTCCTATAGCATCCATAGTCATAGTAGTGGGGAATCCGAACTTGTCCTTCCATCCTAAACGGTTGCAGTGCTCAATAGCAAAAAAGAATATTGCAGAGTGTATGGGTTTTATTTTCTCTGGATTCTCAAACGAGAAATCCCAAAAACTTCTGCTTAGGTCATATCCATTCATACAATGGAGTTTTTAAATTCACACAAAATTTCAATTAAGTGATCTACTTTATCGGCATCCAGGTTAACGATCTTACCCCCGTCTTGTCCGGAAATACTTATCTCAACTGAATTAGTGAAATCATCGTAATCGGCAGTAATAGTGCTGTCGTTCTGATTTGATTTTATGGTATTCATTTGGCAGCTTTTTTACGATCCCGCACAAAAATTAATACGTCAATAAGATCGTTTAGCTGCGCAGGGTCCAGATAAGTCTCCAGATATTTCCCTTTTCTCTCTATACCTATGCTAGTGTTTTGGCATTTGGTTCCGTCTATAGAAAGTTGAATTATCGAAAGCTCAGTTTGTGATTGTGAACAATAAATCTTATGTATCATTCTTAAAATGTTTGGAATTAAAAAACCCACGAAGTTTAGAGAGGTCAGAGTCTAAACTTGTGGGTTGTAATATTTTTAGATGTAGTTCTGACCCTACAAGCTGCTAATATATAAAACTTATACTTTAATATCATTAAAAGCACAAAAAAATTCCTTTACTTTTTTAGAGTCGAGTATTATTTCAACTTCTTCAGGGTTTTTTGCGCTGATAATTTTATCTATCAACTCCAGCTTAGCCTTTACAAACGCATTGTTAGCCTCACATTTTGCACGAATCAAGTCGTATAAAAGATTGTATTCCTTCCGGAAGCTCTTGTCGCTGTCAATAATATCCTGCACCGCTTTACATGCGTGCATTACCGTGGCATGATCGTAAGCCTTTATATTGTAGTATTCACTGCAATAAGCCCCAATCACTCCATAAGGAACGTCTATTATCTTTATTTCACGGGCTAGTTTCATAAAAATATGCCGCTTAAAAACTATGGACCGTTTCCTGGTGTGCTCGAATAACTGGTATCCGTTTATCCCATAAAACTCACATAATCCTTTGTCTATCACCCGGAAATAAGAAATCTCCTCATTTAAAGGTGGCCTCATGTGTTTTTTCATTTTCTCCTTTTTGTCGTAACTACCTGAATATCAGAAAGGTAAATCGTCGAAATCCTCTTCATTAACATTATCTGCCGGTTCAAACTGTTGGTTGGCCGGTGCCTGTGCATTACCTCCAGACACTTTATCAATCTTCCAGGCTGAAGTTTTGTAAAACGA
>JAGXII010000214.1 GCA_024635735.1 Christiangramia sp.
GCCTATAAGAGATGGAGTACTCCGGTTTCAGCATTTATCCTTACCATTATAGCGGTAGCTGTAGCTTCATTTAAACGAAGGGGAGGTATGGGAGTAAATCTTGCGGTGGGAATCTCTCTTGCTTTTGTTTTTGTTTTCTTCGATAAAGTCTTCGGAACAATGGCTGAAAAGTCTACTTTTTCGCCATTAATTGCCGTTTGGTTTCCAAATGTTGTTTTTGGAATCCTTGCGATCATACTCCTGTTCCGTGCTAAGCGCTAAAAGAAAAAATCATTCAAAATTTAAGTCCGGTCGGGGAATTCTATCCTCTAGAAGTTATTATATTTGTAAGCTATAAAAAAATAAATACCATAATCTGTATGGAATATTTAGATTTTGAACTACCTATTAAAGAGCTCGAAGAGCAATATGCCAAAGCCTGTAATATTGGTGAAGAAAGTGAAGTAGATGTTACAGCTACCTGCAAGCAAATCGAGAAAAAATTAAAAGAAAAAAAGAAAGAAATATATAAGAACCTTACGCCATGGCAAAGGGTTCAGCTTTCCAGACATCCCAATAGACCCTATACTCTTGATTATATCAATGCTATTTGCGGAGATACTTTTCTTGAACTTCATGGTGACAGGAATGTAAAGGACGATAAAGCGATGATCGGTGGTCTTGGTAAGGTCGAAGATCAGAGTTATATGTTCATTGGCCAGCAGAAAGGTTTTAATACTAAAACCAGGCAATACCGAAATTTCGGGATGGCAAATCCAGAGGGATACAGGAAAGCCCTTAGATTGATGAAATCTGCTGAAAAATTCGGAATTCCGGTTGTAACCTTTGTGGATACTCCGGGTGCCTATCCGGGTCTGGAAGCCGAAGAAAGAGGACAGGGAGAAGCAATTGCCAGAAATATTCTGGAAATGACCAGGCTAAAAGTGCCGATTATTGTAGTAATTATTGGTGAAGGTGCCAGTGGAGGCGCATTAGGTATTGGTGTAGGGGATAAGGTAATGATGCTGGAAAATACCTGGTATTCGGTTATTTCTCCTGAATCGTGTTCTTCTATTCTATGGAGAAGCTGGGAATATAAAGAGGTTGCTGCAGAAGCCTTAAAACTTACCGCTATCGACATGAAGAAACAGAAACTTATCGATGAGATAATTAAAGAACCATTAGGTGGTGCTCACAGCAATAAAGAAGAGACTTATAATAAGGTAAAATCTGCAATTTCCCAAGCCTATTCTGAATGTAAAAACTTATCACCAGCCGAACTTGTAGAAAAGAGAATGGATAAGTATTTAGCGATGGGAGTATTTAAAGGATAAGTTCTTTATTTATATAACATCATTCATAAATCCGGGAAAGTGTTCTCGGATTTTTTTATCTTATTAACAAGAAAATTTAGTTATTAACAGGTAAATTGTTCATTACCTGTTAAGTAAGAAAAAGGAGTTTCTTTAAGATTGTCTTAACAAATTTTTTACTTTCGTTACTATGGAAAAAATCACCTCCCCCCAGAATTTTACATATAAAAAAACTAATGTAGTAAGCCTAGAAAAAGGAAAACTTCCTCCACAAGCAGTTGATTTAGAAGAAGTTGTGCTGGGAGCCATGATGATCGATAAAAAAGGGGTAGACGAAATCATTGATATTTTACATCCCGAAGCATTTTATAAAACCGCTCATAATCTTATTTACGAGGCAATTAAAAAATTATTCGATAATTCTGAGGCGATTGACTTATTAACGGTTTCCAATCAATTAAAGAAAGATGGAAATTTTGATAAAGTAGGTGGTGATTATTATTTGATTCAGTTAACACAAAAAGTGTCCAGTTCGGCACATATTGAATTTCATGCGAGGATCATCCTTCAGAAGTATATTCAAAGAAGTCTTATAAAAATCTCCAATGAAATTATTGAAGAAGCATTTGATGAAGGGACGGATGTTTTTGATCTTTTAGATAATGCCGAAGCAAAACTTTATGAGGTAACTCAGGGGAATATTAAACGTTCTACGGAAACAGCTCAAAGTCTGGTTATTCAGGCTAAAAAGAAAATTCAGGAAATATCTAATAAAGAAGGTTTGAGTGGTGTGCCTTCCGGATTCGAAAAGCTGGATCAATTAACCTCCGGCTGGCAGCCTTCAGATTTAATTATCGTGGCGGCACGTCCTGGTATGGGTAAAACGGCTTTGACTCTTTCCATGGCTCGAAATATAGCGGTAGATCAAGGTATTCCCGTAGCATTTTTCTCTCTGGAGATGTCTTCAGTACAGTTGATCACCCGTCTTATTTCTTCTGAAACTGGTTTGTCTTCCGAAAAATTAAGAACAGGTAAACTTGAACAGCACGAATGGGAGCAACTTAACGTGAAGGTAAAAGACCTTGAAAAAGCTCCATTATTTATTGACGATACACCATCACTTTCAATTTTCGATTTACGTGCGAAGGCACGTCGACTGGCATCACAACACGGCATTAAAATGATCGTGATAGATTACCTTCAGTTAATGACGGCCGGAGGAAGTCAGAAATGTGGAAACAGGGAACAGGAGATTTCTACAATTTCCCGTAACCTGAAAGCCCTGGCTAAGGAACTTGGTGTGCCGGTAATTGCACTATCCCAGCTTTCCCGTGCAGTGGAAACCCGTGGAGGAAGTAAAAGACCTTTACTTTCTGACCTTAGGGAATCCGGAGCGATTGAGCAGGATGCCGATATTGTTTCTTTTATTTATCGTCCTGAATATTATAAGATAGAAGAATGGGATGATGAAGAAAGGACTCCTACTCAGGGACAGGCCGAATTTATTGTAGCCAAGCACCGTAACGGGGGATTGGAAAATATCAGGCTTAAATTCATTGGAGAACTCGGTAAATTTGATAATTTAGAAGACTTTAGTTTCCCGTCTGAAATTCCATCCAGTATGAATAGCAGAGATGATGATAGTTTTGGGAATCATAATTTACCTAATCCAAGTGCCGATGAGGCCTTTGGAAGTTCAATGAATTCTGATTATGATGATGATAATGACGTTCCGTTCTAATGTAAACAAGCTAAATTCAGCCAGAGAAAAATCTATATCCAAAAATATTATAAGCAGCAAAGTATTGAAAAATGCCTTGCTGCTTTCTTTTTTATTGCTCTTCAGTTCGCAAATTTATGCTTCCAAGGTTCTTATTCCGATGGATGCCGAATCCCAGAGCAATCATTTAAAAGCCTACGGGATAGTTTATTATTCTCTCGAAAATCAATTAAATGTGAACTGGCTCCTTAATTACAGAGGAGGATCTTTTCTTATTTCAGATTCTGAAAAACTTAGAAAAGAGTGCCAGATACGTGGCGTTGATTTTGAACTTATAAGCGATAGTATGACGGGTTCTATTCTTGAAGAAATAAGCAGTCCGTCCAAAAATATGGAATCTGTGGCACTGGAAAAAGCACCGAAAATTGCAGTATACAGCCCTAGCGGAAATAAGCCATGGGATGATGCCGTTACAATGGCGCTTACCTATGCTGAAATTCCTTATACCACGATCTATGATAAAGAGGTTTTAAACGATGCCCTGTTGCTTTATGACTGGCTACATCTACATCATGAGGACTTTACGGGGCAGTATGGTAAATTCTACCGAGCTTTTAGAACGGTGCCCTGGTATATTCAGGAGAAGAAGGAGGCAGAAGAACTTGCTGCTGAATTAGGATATTCCAAGGTTTCTGAAGAAAAACTGGCTGTTGCTTTAAAAATTCGTGATTATGTCGTTGGGGGTGGTTTTATGTTCGCCATGTGCAGTGCTACAGATAGTTTTGATATCGCACTAGCAGCTGAAGGTGTGGATATCGCTGAACCAATGTTTGACGGAGATCCCAGCGAACCTGGTTACCAGTCTAAAATTGACTTTAATAAAACCTTTGCTTTTACAAATTTTGAACTGGAACGCAGCCCGATGGTCTATGAGTTTTCGAGTATTGATATGACTGCCAAGAGACAAATACAGAAGGAAAATGATTATTTCACTTTAATGGATTATTCTGCCAAATGGGATGTGGTTCCTACGATGCTCACTCAAAATCATACAAGATTGATTAAAGGTTTTATGGGACAAACAACCAGTTACGATCCTGAAACCATTAAACCGGGAGTGTTGATTATGGGAGAAAGTAAGTTGAATGGGGAAGCCCGGTACATTCACGGTATAAAAGGAAAAGGATTTTTTACTTTTTACGGAGGTCATGATCCCGAAGATTATCAGCACAGGGTAGGGGATCCAAAAACTGAATTGGAATTACATCCAAACTCACCCGGTTATCGGCTTATTCTGAATAACGTTCTATTCCCTGCAGCTAAAAAGAAAGAGCAAAAAACATAAGTATTAATTTTTATGAAAATTTTTCAGAAGGAAGTAAAACTTAAATCCAGGGAGCGCGGATTTCATCTTATTACTGAAGAGATTATTTCTCAATTTTCAGAAATCAAAAATATTGAAATTGGTTTCCTTCAGGTTTTTATCAAACATACTTCTGCTGGATTAACAATTAATGAAAATGCAGATCCTACGGTAAGGGAAGATTTTGAAACTCATTTTGACAAAATGGTTCCCGAAAATCAGTCTAATTATAAACATACTCTGGAAGGGCCAGATGATATGCCTGCCCATATTAAATCATCCTTGACTGGTTCTTCTGTTCTTATCCCTGTAACTAACGGGAAACTTAATCTAGGGACCTGGCAGGGTATCTATCTCTGTGAGCACAGAAATCATGGAGGAGCCAGGAAAGTGGTAATTACGGCCTACGGAAATTAGGGATAAAAAAAATCCGGCCCCATTGGAACCGGATTTTATAAGAGAGTATAATCGATTTATTTTACTTTTTCTACAATCGCTTTAAAAGCCTCTGGGTTGTTCATCGCCAAATCGGCAAGAACCTTACGGTTCAATCCAATTTCACTGGCTTTAAGTTTCCCCATGAATTGAGAATAAGATAATCCTTCTTGTCTGGCTGCGGCGTTTATACGCATAATCCATAAAGAACGGAAGTTGCGTTTCTTAGCTTTACGGTCTCTATATGCATAAAGCATAGCTTTATCAACCGCATTTTTAGCAACGGTCCAAACGTTTTTACGACGTCCGAAATATCCTTTTGCTTGCTTTAAAACTTTTTTTCTACGTGCCCTTTTGGCAACTGAGTTTACTGATCTTGGCATATTTTACATTTTTTTGTAGCAGGCGGTCAAAAACGACACTTTTAACTTAAACTTCAAACTGTCACACTAGGCGCAGTCGAAGTGTTGCCCGACTCCATGGTTAAATAATTAATTAAACCTCAAGAGCTTCAATTTACTTTAAACGTAATTGAAGTTTGACATTGTCCTTATCTGCATCATGTACCAAAGTACTGTGAGTTAAGGCTAGCTTACGTTTCTTAGACTTCTTTGTTAAGATGTGACTCTTAAACGCGTGCTTTCTTTTAATCTTACCTGTACCTGTTAGCTTAAAACGCTTCTTTGCACTGGATTTTGTTTTCATCTTAGGCATTGCTGTCCTTTTTTATAATTAACTCTCTTATTCTTTTATATCATTAATACCCATTCTACTATTGAGAAAGGTATTATTTTGATTTCTTAGTTGGAGATAAGAACATAGTCATTCTCTTACCTTCCAGCTTAGGCATTTGTTCTACTTTACCGTATTCTTCAAGGTCCTGAGCAAGTCTTAAAAGAAGGATTTCACCTTTATCTTTAAAGACGATGGAACGTCCTTTGAAAAATACAAAAGCCTTTAGCTTTGCGCCGTCCTTTAAGAATTTTTCAGCATTACGTTTTTTAAACTCGTAATCGTGATCATCTGTATTGGGACCAAATCGAATTTCTTTAACTACCACTTTACTGGCTTTGGCTTTCATGGCTTTCTCACGTTTCTTTTGTTCATAAAGAAACTTTTTATAATCCATGACCTTTACCACCGGCGGTTTGGCGTTTGGAGAAATCTCAACCAGATCAAGCTCTTGTTCTTGTGCAATAGCAAGGGCTTTTCTAATTGGATATACATCCATTTCCACATTATCACCAACAAGGCGTACCTCGTCTGCTTTAATCTTTTCGTTGATTCGGTGTTGTTCTTCTTTTTGTCGGCCGAATCTATTCGGTTTTCTTCTACGTATTGCTATGGCTTAAAATTTAAATTAAACTTCAGTTTTAAAAGGCTTTAAGATACTATTGATTTCTGTATTTATCAAATTTGCGAAATCTTCAATCTTCATAGTCCCTAAATCACCTTCACTATGTTTACGAACAGAAATTGTACCATCTTCGGCTTCCTGCTCACCAACTATTAACATATAAGGGTATTTCTTCACTTCTGCCTCCCTTATTTTCTTGCCTATAGTCTCATTCCTATTGTCTACAAGGGCGCGAATTTCGTTATTTTCGAGCAAAGTTAAAACTTTTTGTGAGTATTTTTCATATTTCTCACTGAGCGAGAGTATGATAGCCTGCTCAGGCATGAGCCAGAGCGGGAAGTTCCCCCCGGTGTGCTCTAAAAGAATAGCAATAAATCTTTCCATACTTCCAAATGGTGCACGGTGGATCATGACAGGACGGTGTGACTCGTTGTCACTTCCTTTATATGTAAGGTCAAAACGTTCAGGTAAATTATAGTCTACCTGAATGGTTCCAAGCTGCCAGCTTCGGCCTAAAGCATCCTTTACCATGAAGTCAAGTTTAGGGCCGTAAAAAGCCGCTTCCCCTGTTTCTACCACATAGTTTAAACCTTTTTCTTTTGCAGCACTGAGAATGGCGTTTTCTGCTTTTTCCCATAGATCATCAGATCCAATATATTTCTCCTTATTATCCGGATCTCTTAAGGAAACCTGTGCGGTGAAATTTTCAAATCCTAAAGAAGAGAATACATATAAGGTAAGGTCAATTACTTTTTTGAATTCTTCATCAAGCTGTTCCGGCATACAGAAGATATGTGCGTCATCCTGGGTAAAACCGCGAACACGGGTTAAACCATGGAGTTCACCACTTTGCTCATATCTATATACGGTTCCGAATTCAGCAAATCGTTTCGGAAGGTCGCGATAACTCCATGAAGTTGAGTTATAGATTTCACAATGGTGTGGACAGTTCATAGGTTTCAGCATGAATTCCTCTCCTTCGTTGGGAGTGGTAATAGGCTGAAAGCTGTCTTCACCATATTTTGCATAATGGCCTGAAGTTACATATAGTTCTTTGCTGCCAATATGTGGACTCACTACCATTTCATAACCGGCTTTTTTCTGAGCCTTCTTAAGGAAATTTTCAAGTCTTTCCCTTAGAGCAGCTCCTTTAGGCAACCATAATGGAAGTCCCTGACCTACTTTTTGAGAAAAGGTGAAAAGTTCCAGTTCTTTACCAAGTTTTCTGTGATCTCTCTTTTTTGCTTCTTCTAAAAGTTCTAGATATTCTTTCAGATCCTTTTGTTTCTGAAATGAGATTCCGTAAACTCTGGTAAGTTGAGGATTTTTTTCATCACCTCTCCAGTAAGCACCGGCAACACTCATTAACTTTACAGCTTTAATGATTCCGGTATTCGGAATATGGCCGCCGCGACATAAATCGGTAAAGGTATCGTGGTCACAGAAAGTAATATCTCCATCCTGAAGATTTTCAATAAGCTCTACCTTAAACTGATTGTCTTCTCCTTTATAAAAATCGAGTGCTTCCTGTTTGGATACTTCTCTCATTTGGAAATTATGTTTTCCTCTGGCGATTTCAAGCATGCGATCTTCAATTTTCTTGAAGTCGTTATCTGAAATTTTTTGATCTCCAAAATCTATGTCATAATAAAAGCCTTTTTCAATGGCAGGACCAATGGTTAGTTTTGCGCCCGGATAAAGATCCTGAATTGCCTGGGCCATGACATGCGAAGTAGAATGCCAGAATGCCTTCTTTCCTTCATCATCATTCCACGTAAATAATACAAGACTACCATCGTTATTTAAAGGAGTGGTTACCTCTACGGTTTCACCATTAAATTTTGCGGAAATCACATTCCGCGCCAGGCCTTCACTGATACTTTTGGCTACTTCCATTGGAGTAGTTCCTTTTTCAAACTCTTTTATACTACCATCGGGTAGAGTAATCTTGATCATTTTATTCAATTTTTGGAAGGAACAAAGATAAGATGTTGAATTTGGTTGCACAATACATTATATCTATATAGGTGGATTTATTATAAAAAATGATTACACATTAATATGTTATCTCTTTATCTCTCTCAAATTTGTTGTTTGGGTGGTTTCTTAATTAATTTCGAGAATTATTTCAGGTCGAAATATGTGATGCGCAGCAGGTTAGGTTTTAAGTTGATTTTTCCCTTAAAAAACTCAGGAAAATGTTTGTTTAAAAGAAAGAAGTAGGTGTATATTTGCAGCCGCTTTCGAAGGGAGGCGAGGTGTTCACTGAGAGTCCTGAGGGAAGGGCATAGCGAAGAAAGTTGCTTTAAAAATCAAAGAAAAAAAGATTGTTTTTTATTTGGATGGAAAGCGCAAGTCGTTATATATTTGCACCCGCTTTGGAAACGAAGGGATGTTCATAGAAGGCTTGTTGGGGATGAGGAGTTGATGCTGAAGGCATTAA
>JAGXII010000215.1 GCA_024635735.1 Christiangramia sp.
ACGATTACCAGGCCAGATACAGGCGCAATAAACTTGAAATTAGAATGAAAGACCCCGATAATGAGTCGGCTTACAATTTAATTTACAGGCAGTATCCCATAGGTTTCTGGAACGTGGAAAAATTTAAGAAAACACATCAGCTTATTCACAGGGAATCATCCATCTACCATACATAACCTTTTACATAACTTCCCATTACAGTTCGGTTATCAAAAACTACAGTTGAGTAAAACAACTTTTGGTACTCATTTACATTTTGTTCTATTTGTCCTGACTAACCAATCCAAAATAAATGATTCACATCTCTAAGACACTGAAAAAAGTCTTATTACTATTAGTATTCCTCATCGTATTTCTGTTGATATCAGGATATACCTATTTGTATGTACTCCCTAAAGGACCGGATTTGACAGAAACACGGTCTTTAAAATCTGAATCTGATTCCTTTGTAATGTATGCCTATAAGAATAGCCAAAGAAAGTCTATTCGGGTCTGGACTTATAAGCCCGAAGCCTGGAAAAATGAGGATAAGATTTTATTTGTGATGCATGGAGGGGGACGAAATGCAGATGATTATCTGGAAGCCTGGAAACAAATTGCAGAAGAACATAAAATTTTAATCGTAGCCCCCGAATTCGAAAACAAATTTTCGCGATACACTACAAATGATTACCAGGAAGGTAATCTGATTACCTTTTTTGGAGTGAAAAACCCCAAGGAAGAATGGGCATATACCGTAATAGAGAACATTTTTGATTATATAAAAGCGTATAACAATATCACCAATAATACGTACGATATTTTCGGTCATTCAGCAGGCGGTCAATTTGTTCACAGGATGCTAATTTTAATGCCGGAAGCCAGAATTGACAATGCGATAGCCGCAAATGCCGGATTTTATACATTCCCTAATGAAAATCTGGAATACCCTTATGGAATGAAAAACACCTCTTCTTCCATAAACGACAAGCTGCGCGAGGCTTTCAAAAAAAATTTGATCATATTACTTGGGGAAAATGATAACGACCCCAAATTAGGAACATTTCGAACTACTGAACCTGCCATGGAACAAGGGAGAAATCGATTAGAAAGAGGATCTAATTTCTTTAAAAAAGCCAGCCAGTTAGCCGTTGAGAAATCCTGGCAATTCAATTGGAAAATAGATACTGTTTTAAAGGTGGGTCATGATTACAAAAAAATGTCTGCTAACGCGGTAAAATATATTTCCCGGTAAACCTGCTTGTACTTTCAAAGAAAGAGATCCTGGTATTTTACAGAACCCAAAGAAAATTGGTAACTTCACCTTTAGCAAGTCTCCTTAGCCGGAGGCATTACATAAACGAAGCCAATGATAAAAATTAAGAGCCTTCCTTTCTGGATACTATTAGCCCTTTTCCTTAACAGTTGTGAGGAAAAAAATCCCTCACAAAATATAGATCTCGAAGAACTTACTATCGATGAGATCCATACGGCATTCACCAATGGCACGTACACCAGCAGGGACCTGGTAGCGGCTTATATCACTGCAATTTCAGAAAAAAATGAAGAGATCAACGCGCTTACAATCATCAATTCCGATGCTCTTGAAAGTGCCAAAAAACTTGATGAGGAATTTCAAAAAACGGGCAAATTGCGCCCGCTTCATGGAATCCCTATTATCGTAAAAGATAATATTAACACCAAAGGCCTCCCTACAACCGCCGGATCTTTCGCCCTCAGGAATTTTATTCCGGAAGAAAATGCCTTTGTAATAAACAAATTAGTAGAGGCGGGAGCCATTATCCTTGCAAAGTCAAACATGGCAGAATGGGCTTTCTCCCCGATGCATACCGAAAGTTCTACCGGAGGCACGACCCATAACCCATATAATCTCGACTATGTCCCTGCAGGTTCCAGTGGCGGAACAGCCGCGGCGATTGCCTCTAATCTTGGAGTCGTGGGATTAGGAACCGATACTGGAAACTCTATTCGCGGGCCTTCTTCGCATAACTCACTGGTAGGTTTTAGAACCACTCTTGGATTAATTAGCCGCGAGGGAATTGTTCCATTATTCTTGCGAAATGACGTGGTGGGGCCAATGTGCCGAACCGTGGAAGATGCCACGAAGACTATGGAAGTTATGGCAGGCTTTGACTCTAAAGATTCTATTACTTCTCATTCGAAAGGTAAAATCCCGGCGAACTATCAGCAATTCCTTCAAAAAGATGGCCTGAAAGGTTCAAGAATAGGGGTTTTAAGGGAACTAAGCGATGATAATCCAGATCTGGAGATCAAAGCTTTATTTGAAAAAGCCCTGTCAGACCTGGATTCCCTGGGCGCGGAAATTATCGATCCCGTGGTAATTCCCGATTTTACCAGTTTAAGACAGGACCAGTGGTGTTCAACATTCCGGAAGGACGTTGAGGAATTTTTGGCGACTTACGTAAAAAACGATACGGTTAAAACCGTTGAAGATATTATCAGGATAGGCACTACTTCTGATTTTTCAAGAGAGAGATTAAAGGAGGCTTCCAATTTCGCAGGACGTTGGGGAGAGAGCGATTCAGATTGTCTTGATGCTTACCATGATAAAAGAAGAATTGCTTTTAGGGAAGCTATTGAAAAGGTGATGGATTCATTAAAATTAGACGCCATCGTTTATCCTTCCTGGAATAATAAACCTGCCCATATTGCCAATTTCGAGGAGGAATACAAAGGAGATAATAGCCAGGTGATTGCGCCGCATACTGGTCAGCCTGCATTTACCGTTCCTATGGGATTTAGTTCCGGCAACCTGCCTGCAGGACTTCAGTTCCTGGGCAGAATGTATGCTGAGCCCACCTTAATAAAACTCACCTATTCTTATGAGCAAGGCACAAAACATAGGAAACCTCCCATGATTGAAAATAAAACTGAGCAACCCATAGAATAAATTAATTCAAACTTTTAAAATTTTCATTTAATGAAGCTTATATCCAAAAGACCCTCTATTATTCTCATAGCTATACTTAGTATTTCATTATTTATTTCGTGTAAGAGCGAGGAAAAACTAAAGCCCGGGGAAGGTTTTATTGAAGTTACCGGGGGGAAAGTCTGGTATAGAATCTTCGGAAATGGAGATGGAACGCCCCTTTTAGCTTTGCATGGAGGCCCGGGTTCTTCCAGTTTTAGCATGCAGCCTCTTAAGGAACTGGGAAAGGACCGCCCTGTGATTTTATTTGATCAGTTAGGTAGTGGAAAGTCAGACAGGATTACTGACACGACCCTTATGACGGTTGAGCATTATACCGATGAAGTGGAACAGGTGAGAAAAGCACTCGATCTTAAAGAGCTTTACATTTACGGCCACTCCTGGGGGACCGCACTCGGACTGGAATATTATCTAAAATACCCGTCACATGTGGAAGGAATAATTTTCAGTAGTCCGTATTTCAGCACAAAACGATGGATCAAGGACGCCGATAAATTAGTGGCAACCTTACCGGATTCCATTCAGAAGATTATTAGAAAGAATGAAAAGGATAAAACTTTCAGCAATCAGGAGTATAAGGACGCCGTAAGCTTGTTTTACAGTAAATTTTTGAGAAGAAAGGAAAGATCAGCCTCACAGAAAGACACTGCGTCAAAGATGTTTGGAACCAACGTCTATGAATATATGTGGGGACCAAGTGAATTTACAGCTACCGGCACGCTTTTAAATTATGACCGCATAGAAAACCTTCAGGAAGTGACCGTACCTGTACTTTTTATGACCGGCGAATATGATGAAGCCCGGCCTGAAACGGTAAAATATTATCAGAGCCTTATTCCCGGTTCCGGTTATATTGAAATAAGCAATGCCGGCCACGCCACCCTTAATGATAATCGCGAGGAAACACTTAAGGCTATTAAGGAATTCCTTGATAAAAAAGACCAGCAGTAAACCGGAATTTTAAAAATTAATTATTTAATTGATTGTCCGTAAAGTATCATAATTTAATAAAGTGCGTCATTCTGAACTTGTTTCAGAATCTTAAAATACTATAAATCCTCATCATAAATTGAAACTCTGAAATAAATTCAGGGTGACGAGATAACTATTATGACTAAAAACGGATATACATTTAATCTACTTATCTGAGGTACCATTATTTACATTTATAATTATTTATAAATAAAAAAGAATTAATTTACTTACTCTTAAGAAGAACAAACAATTTAGCTCCCATCCCTGCCATTATTCTTTTCCTCTCTTTATTCAAAATAATCAGGGATCATGAAAAATTTTATCACTTTTCTTTTTATCGGAATTCTTTATTCCGCAATATGCTTTAGCCAATCAGTCGAGGGTTTTGTAAAAGAAGCCAATGAATTTCTAAATTCTTTACCTGAAAATCAGGTGTACGTTATGCAATCAGACTTTCAGGATTCTCTACGCACAAAATGGACTAATCTTCCGGTAGGAATGGCACCTCGGCCCGGGCTGAGATATGGAGAGTTGTCTTCTGAAAGCCGGATCAAGTTTCATCATCTTCTCGCTAATATTTTAAGTTCGCAGGGATATTTGAAAGCCACCAGCATCATGGCTCTGGATGATATTCTTAATGAGATCTACGAAGCTTCACACAATAATAATGAAATTGATGACCAGACTTTTCAGGAGATAAAGGACTTAAACTGGGGCTATGAAAACTTTTTTGTTTCGTTCTGGGGAAAACCTGATATAACTAAAACCTGGGGAATGAAACTGGAAGGTCATCACATTTCTTTGAATTTAACAGCTTCAGGAGATGAATTTTCCCTCACCCCTTTGTTTCTGGGAACCGATCCAGCCGAAGTTCATACTACAAAATATGCAGGCTGGCGTATTTTGAATAAAGAAGAGGATTATGGATTTCATCTTATCAATTCCCTGCATCAGGATCAAAAATCGATTGCCACGCTGAGCCGTGAAGTTCCAGGCGACATCATTACCAATCCAAATTTTAAGGGCCGGTTAACGGAATATAATGGCATTAAGGGAAACCAGATGAATCCTATGCAAAAACAGCTACTGAAGTTTATTATTGAGGAATATGTGAACAATCTTGAGCACGAAAAAGCGAAACAATATTTAGATAAAATCGAGAAATCAGGGATTGATAATGTCTATTTTGCCTGGATTGGCAGTTATGAACGTCAAAAGCCACATTATTATATCATAAATGCTCCGGATTTTATTATTGAATATGATAATGTAGGTTTTCAAAAAAACGGAAATCACATTCATACTATCTGGCGTGAAAAGGGAAATGATTTTGGGGAAGATATCCTGAGAAGCCACTATTCTCTTGACCATAAAAAATAGCAAAAAACCTCTTATAAATAACTTAATACCTGATATTTATCACATTTTTTTAAATCATAAAATCTGAAATTTAAACTTCATTTAAAATTTATGGTCATGAAGAAAAACATGGGAAAAACCGACAAAATTATCAGGTTATTAATTGCAGTGGCGTTCCTTATCGTTTACGCCAATGGAATGGTTGAAGGCACATGGGGGATTATACTTCTGGTTCTGGCCGGTATTCTGGTACTTACCACTTTTGTGAGTTATTGTCCGCTATATAGCCCTTTCCATATCCACACCAACAGTAGTAAGGATAAGACAAAAAATGCATTATAATCAGAACATTCTCCCGCAGAAAATTACTTTTTCCTGAGTTTTCGTTTTTCTTTCATTTCTGAAGAATTAGAAAGCAAAGGAATAAATAATCTTTTATTTCAATTTTTATAGTTTTTGAAAAGTGTTTACCAAGCTTCTCAAACTATGATTCATTTAGAAGAGCTTCCTTCTCCCCGGCTTTTACTTCAAAATCAAGCCAGTTCTGCTTCGGGGGATAAGAGCAGGTTGTAAAAGAGCTATAACTACATGGAGGATTATAGGCTCGATTAAAGTCCAGCACCGCCGTCTTATCGTCGCTGGTTGTGAACTCCAGGTAGCGCCCGGCACCGTAGGTTTCCGTCAGGGCGGTTTTGTCTCCAAACATGATGAAATTATCTTCCATAAAATCGAGTGAATAAGTCTTTCCTTTATATTCGAACTTAATAGAACCTATAAATTCAGCTTCCCTGGTGGTTCCATGAGTCACCGGGACTTCAATGACTTTTGGCGAATCATAATAGGTGAGTTTTGCTTCAAAAATAAATTCGGGATTAAGCTCATAAGATTGAAATCCCGGGAATTTATCGATCTCGGGATTATGGGAATCCATGATCCTCAAAAGCTTTACATTCTCCAGTGAATTCACATACCAGCTATAATTCTCATAATACATATCTTTTGAATGGCCTCTGTAGCTCAGAGGTATCAGGTTGTATTTATCAATTATGGAGTCGTCTTCTAATTTCACTTCGACCCCTGGTGAGGATTTAAAGATGATAGAATCATTTTGGAAATTAATAGTTCCTATTCGGGCAGGAGCCGTTGAATCTTTTAACTGAAATTTATTTTCTGGGGCAGAGCCAAAAGTATTGGGTGATGCAGAATCCAGTTCAAACATATCTGAAATACTTAAATAGTAAACCTGTTCCTCATGAAGATCCTCTTTAAACTCCTCATAAGCCTGCATGTACTCCTTATCAATTTGAAATTCCTTTTTATTCTGGCAGCTCACAAGAGAAATGAATACAATAACGTAAAGGAGATTTTTCATTTTTGAAATAATTGTTCAGTTTATCAGCCGGTTAATTTAAGGTTTTTTTCATCCTGACAAATATCAGTTTCCAGCTAAAAAGATATTAGCTTGAATCCGATTCAACAATACTCTTAAATGAAAAAGGTAGCCATAGAGACTACCTT
This sequence comes from Christiangramia sp., assembly GCA_024635735.1. Lineage (GTDB taxonomy): Bacteria > Bacteroidota > Bacteroidia > Flavobacteriales > Flavobacteriaceae > Christiangramia. The sequence goes on from JAGXII010000215.1 coordinate 6,803, forward strand.
TTCTTTGATAAAATTCAACTTATCTATTATTTAAGGTCAAAACGATCATGATTCATCACTTTATTCCAGGCTTTTACAAAATCTTTCACGAATTTTTCTTTAGAGTCAGTAGAACCATAAAACTCAGCGAGGGCTCTCAGTTCTGAATTAGAACCAAAAATAAGGTCGGCGCGGGTACCTGTCCATTTCACTTCTCCCGTTTTACGATCCCGGCCTTCAAATTCATTTTGAGAATCTGAAGTAGCTTTCCAGGTAGTATTCATATCCAGAATATTTTTAAAGAAATCGTTGGTAAGAGTCCCAGGACGATCTGTAAACACGCCATGTTTAGAACTGTCAAAATTGGTATCCAGAGCACGCATTCCACCCACAAGTACTGTCATTTCGGGTGGTGTAAGTTTTAAAAGTTGTGCGCGGTCTACCAGCATTTCTTCAGCAGAAGCCGATATATGATCCCTGTTTCTGAAATAGTTTCTAAACCCGTCAGAATTAGGTTCAAGAGGAGCGAAAGCTTCCACATCTGTTTGCTCCTGAGTTGCATCAGTACGCCCTGCTTTAAAAGGAACTTTAATATCGTGCCCGGCATCCTGCGCGGACTTTTCTATAGCTGCACAACCTCCAAGAACAATAATATCTGCAAGAGAAACTTTCTTATTGCCAGATTGAGAATCATTAAATCCTTTCTGAATATTTTCAAGGGTTTTAATGATTTTTTCTAATTGAGAAGGATTATTTACTTCCCAGCTTTTTTGAGGCTCCAAACGGATTCTCGCGCCATTAGCGCCACCACGTTTATCTGAATCTCTATAGGTTGATGCAGATGCCCAGGCGGTTGAAACAAGTTCGGAAACAGATAATCCGGAATCAAGAATTTTAGACTTAAGATTTGAAATATCATTATCATTTATAAGTTCATGATCTACTGCAGGAACCGGATCCTGCCAGATTAACTCTTCCTGTGGAACTTCAGGCCCCAGGTAACGGGAAATTGGCCCCATATCACGATGCGTTAGTTTATACCAGGCTCTGGCAAAGGCATCAGC
>JAGXII010000216.1 GCA_024635735.1 Christiangramia sp.
CACTTGCAGAGATGCTAACTTGCGGAGTAAGGTTGTCGTTAACCACAGTGGGAATTGCGTTACTGGTTACCGTTGCCAGGGTAACACAGGTTTCACTTGAAGTCATTTCTACGCTAACGTTTTGACCGTTGGTTAAGCTGTTTGTTGAAAAGGTAGTACTATTAGTTCCGGCATTGGTGCCGTCTATTTTCCATTGATATGTGGGAGAGCTTCCTCCATTTGTAGGAGTGGCGGTGAAAGTTACTGTTGTGCCTGCACAAATTTCATTGTCCGATTCCGAAGAAGATATGGAAACGGAAGGAGTTAAATTTTGATTGATTGTAATAAAGCCTGTTAAATTAGAGGAATCTCCACAAGTTCCTGTGGCGTGTATGGTAAAATTATGAGTTCCTACTTGCGAACTTGAACCGCTGATGGTAAAAATACCTCCTGAGTAGCTTCCTGAAATTCCTGAAGGCAATCCGGTCACGCTGGCATCATTGCCTGTTTCTCCTATTGCATAAAGAATATCTTCAATTGATTCATCCTGACAAACTTCCTGTGAACTATTTCCGGAACTAAGGCTTATTGTAGCGTTTTTATTTACTGTTATAGTGCCGGTTTCTGAATTTTGACCACAGGGCCCGGTAGTAGTAACTGTATAATTATAAACACCGGTTTGTGTAGGTGTTCCCCCTATCGTGAAATTCCCACCACTATAGTTACCTGATAAACCGGAAGGAAGTCCTGTCACCGTTGCTCCGGTTCCGCTTCCGCCTATAGAAAAAACTATAGGGCCTAAGGCTGTACTAATACAAACACCCTGGTCTTTATTCCCCGGACTGTTTATTGTCGCATTGTCATTAATGCTAATTGTAGAAGTAGTTTCAGCCGTAGACGAAGTTACACATGTAAGACTACTTGTTAAAACTACTCTGATAGTATTTGAACCTGCAGAAAGCGCTGAAGTTGTAAAGGTATTAGAAGAAGAATTCTGAGCAGGAGTACTACTCGAATTCACATACCAGGCATAGGTAGGACTCGAGCCTGAATTAGTATTTGATGCTGTGAAGGTTACATTTTGCCCAACACATTTTGTAGACGGACTCGAAGATAGACTAACCGTAGGTGTTCGGTTTGTATTTACAGTCATTGTAAGGGCACTGCTGGTAATAGAGCAGCCTGTGTCATCTGAAGAGGTAACGATTACTCTAACCTTATCAGAATTGCTTAGCGAAGAGGTGCTAAACTGAGAATTATCGGAACCAACATCACCTCCGTTTATTTGCCATTGATAATGTAGGCTGCTGCCTCCTGTTGCATTAGCGGTAAAGGTTACTGAAGTGTTTTCACATATAGTATTACCTTCACTTGAGGATATATTAACTGATGATGGGCAAGCCTGTCCCCACATTGTAAAGGGGATAAATATGAAGGCTAATAATAGAAATAAAAGTAATTTTTTCCCCATAGTATTAAGGTTTAATTAAAACAATAAATTGTAGGGGTATTATTGCGGGGCGAACTAACTGTGGGGCCCTAACTCAACTAAGTTGCTGGTTTATTTGGGGAAGCAATTAGCAAATAAATTTAAACGAAAAAAATGAATAAATACTCATAAATCGCTGAAACTCAGTTATAATCGATGAAGTGAAGAAAAAAGTCGATTAAGTAAACTTAAAGGAAATTATTTGGATGAAAAATAAAAAAACCGCCGGGCTTTTCCGGCGGTTTTTAAGTTCAAATATTGTTAAGATTTACTCTCCCATAAACGGATATCTATAATCTGTTGCCGGAACAAAAGTTTCCTTGATCAATCTCACGGAGATCCATCTCATCAGGTTCATTTTAGATCCTGCTTTATCGTTAGTACCACTTGATCTGGCACCTCCAAATGGTTGCTGACCTACAACAGCTCCTGTTGGCTTGTCATTGATATAGAAATTACCGGCAGCATTCTGAAGCAGATCTGTCGCCTGAGCAGCCGCATAACGGTCACCGGATAAAATTGCTCCTGTTAATGCGTAAATACTGGTATTATCTACAACTTCACAGATTTCTGCCCATTTCTTCTCATCGAAGTTTTTATCGTCATATACATATATAGTAACTACAGGACCGAAAAGTTCGGTTTCCATAGTAGTATAATGAGGATCGGTGGTTAGGATAACCGTAGGTTCAATAAAGTAGCCCTTGGATTTATCATAATTTCCACCAACTACGATCTCGGCATTTTTATCTTTTTTGGCCTTATCTATATAACTTGCCAATTTATCAAACGAACCTTCATGGATAACGGCGTTGATGAAGTTAGTCATATCTTCTGGGGATCCCATTTTGAAGGATTCCACGTCTTCTTTTACAAACTCCTTGATTTCTGGCCAAAGACTTTTTGGAAGGTATACTCTGGAAGCAGCACTACATTTCTGACCCTGGTATTCAAAAGCACCTCTGGAAATTGCAGTGGCAACCTGTTTAGCTCTTGCAGTTGGGTGAGCCAGGATAAAGTCTTTTCCACCTGTTTCTCCAACAATTCTTGGGTAAGATTTGTATTTACGGATGTTCTTACCAATTTTTTCCCAGATACCTTTGAATACGTCTGTACTTCCTGTAAAGTGGATTCCGGCAAAATCTGGACTTGCAAGTACCGTGTCGGTAATCATTTCAGGATCACCATTGATCATATTGATTACACCATCTGGAACTCCTGCTTCTTTAAATACTTCCATAAGAACCTGAGCAGATAGCATCTGGCTGTCACTTGGCTTCCATACGGCAACATTCCCCATAAGGGCAGCACTGGATGGAAGGTTACCGGCAATTGCGGTAAAGTTAAAAGGAGTGATAGCGTATACAAAACCTTCAAGAGGTCTGTATTCTACGCGGTTCCAGTTACCATCAGAAGAAATTGGTTGCTCATTATAAAGTTCGGCCATGAACTCGACATTAAATCTAAGAAAATCACAGATCTCTGCTGCAGAATCTATTTCGGCCTGGTAGATGTTTTTTGACTGACCAATCATAGTGGCTGCATTTATTCTCTGCCTGTAAGGCCCAGAAATAAGGTCAGCAGCTTTAAGGAAAATAGCAGCACGTTGTTCCCACTCCAGTTTAGACCATTTTTTTCTGGCTTCCAGAGATTCAGCAATTGCTTTTTCTACATCTTTTTTCTTAGCCAGATGATAGGTTCCAACTACGTGTTTGTGATCGTGTGGGGGATTTATAGTTTTAGTGTCACCTGTTTTTATTTCTTCAGATCCAATGTAAAGAGGAACTTCAGTATTGGTGTTCCATAGATCTTTGTAAGTAAGTAATACTTCCTCTCTTTCGGGGCTTCCCGGAGCGTAGCTTTTAACTGGTTCGTTAACGGCTACAGGAACGTGAAAAAATCCTTTTCCCATAATATTTTATTGCTTTTTTGGATTGTTTTTTAATTCGGCTAAAGGTAAAAAAATTAAGCGGTTTTAAAGAACGCAGAGCAGGCCTTCACGAAAGCTTAACTTTTTTCGTAATTTTCCTTAAAATTTTGACTTTTAAGCATGTGTACAATTAGTCTGGTTCCTCATCCCGATTCTCCAAATGGCTTTATTTTGACTTCTAACAGGGACGAGGTGGTTAGCCGCAAAACCTTTCCTCCTTCAATGGAATTTTATAAAGGCTCCAAATTGTATTTTCCGAAGGATTCTCAGGCGGGTGGAACCTGGATAGGCCTGAGCGAAAATAATAGATGCGTTTGTTTAATGAACGGTGCAGAAGAACCGCATCAACGAAAAAGTAATTACCGCATGAGCAGGGGAGTAGTGGTGAAAGACTTTTTGGCTGAAGCTGAATTACAAATTCTTTTTAAGGAATATGATCTCAATGATATTGAACCATTTACCATGATTGTTGTGGACTGGAATAACGGCCTGCTTTTTTATGAACTTATATGGAATGAGACAGAAGGGAAAATAAGAAAACTGTCGCTGAAAGATTATATCTGGTCATCTTCACCGTTGTATTCTAAGGAAATGAAGCAACTTCGACGGGATTGGTTTGGAAACCTCAAAAGATCTAAAGGTTTTACATCAGAAAGTCTTCTGGATTTTCATCATAATGCAGGAGGGGGGAATATAGAATATGATTTGGTGATTGACAGAGGATTTTTGAAAACTCAAAGTATTTCACAGATCAGTAATACCTCTCTGGGTACCAGATTTTTTTATAAGGATTTAACCAATAATAAAGTAGTTGAAGAATTTGTTCAGTTTAACGCGTAAGGAGCACTTAATTTAAAGGACGGGATAAGTACTTTGAATTTTTTAGTGGATGTGAAATTCACCATATTAAAATAGCCGCTCATAGCTCCAAAAGGAGCAGTAAGTAAACAACCACTTTGGTAAGTATGTCGTTCCCCGGGCTTTAATACAGGTTTCTTTCCTATTACACCTTCTCCCATAATGGTTTCGGTGTAGTTTAAAGCATCCTTGATCTTCCAGAATCTGGATTTTAGCTGTACGGAATCATTGCTCTGATTTTCTATGGTAATACGATATCCAAAGGCAAAATGCATCTTGTAGTTCTTGTAGAACATTCCTTCGAAATGAGTTTCGACAGAAATCTTAATGCCTCTTGTAACTTGTTGAATCATACTAGTATAAAGAAAATGATGCAAGCAGTGAAATGATCACTGCAATTATTGCTAAAGTAAAGAATATTAGGTTTAAAACTACGAACTTTAGAATGGTTTTAACACGTCCCTGTCCATAAAAATTCCTCATTCCTTTATATAAATAGAAGAGAAATACAAAGTTCGCCAATGTTACGGGTACCCCGCCTCCAGTAATTAACTGAATTAATATTGCAAGCCCGTATAGCACGAAAAAGACCGTTTGAACATGGAAGGCAAAAATGAGGTGTTCCATATAGGAAAAAGGTCTTCTTATATAAAGCAGCCAAATAAAAAGTGCAAAAATTGGAAGATAAAAGAATATGAAAAACGGTAATTTATTTATAAAATAATCGAAAAATAAACGCGGATTTTTCCAGAAAGTTCCCGCATCAACAGCCTTTTTATAAAGCCAGTTGTTATAGGTGGTTTGATTATGCTGTAGGCTATCCAGCGCTCTTTCTGAGCTATAAATACCAGTTTCGTCCTGAAAATGATAATACAAATTTAGCTTTGCGTTAAATGCATTAAGCGTCCCCATTGTATCAACTTCCTGCTGAGTTACCAGATAATCTTTATAAGTAGTTTTTACAGTATCTACTTTTACACTGTCAAGACCTACTTCAGGCGAGGTGATAATTTTATTGATAGAGTCCAGACCCATTTTTGGCCCGGCCGGGGCGGTAGGAGAGTTAAAATCAAAATTGAGTGAATCCCTGTCTCTTGGTCCCAGGTTATCATTATCAAACTCCAGTGAATATCCAAAAAGCAAAAAGAAAAGAATGGAGGCGCTTAAATAAAATCGAAAAGGATTGGCATAGCGGGTGCGCTTTCCATGGATATAATCTTTTGAAATTTTACCAGGTTTAAATAGTAATACTCTAAGAGTTCGGTTAAATCTGGAATCATAGGCGAACAATCCGGAGAAGAATTCACTAAAGAAATCATCAAATTTTAGCTTTTTAGTACTGTTCATTTGTCCGCAATGAGGGCAGTATCTATCAGTAATTTCCAAAGCCTGGTTGCAGTTGAGGCAATGGTCACCTCTGAACTTTAATAATGAACGCTTGATTTTCATTTTTTTTACTGCTTAGTCTAATTGGTGATATATGAAGAATTTGCGTTACCTATTCCTATACATTGGTCATATCGGGCACCGGGATTTCGATAATAGGCTATTACGGTATAGATGTTTTCGGTTTCATCAAAATTTCCACTAATAAAACCATCCTGTAAATCACCATTCTCATTCACCAGGACGTATTTATAATTATAATAACCCTGTTTGAAAAGACGTGCGGCTTCATAATAACCTGTTTCTTCATTAAAATGCATTAAAGTAGAGTCGCTTAATTCAAAATTATTAAAACCTCCATAAATATAAATTCTGCTGTTTCCAATATCGTCATAATTCTTTAGCCTAAAATGAACCCACACATATTCTGCTTCGGTTTCAGAATTTCGAGCCTGGATATTCCTTACTACAAAACCCCCATTAATGTCCGGGTTATAAGTATAAGGTTCGTCGTTCCGGGTAAAATCTGGAAAAAGATAATGGTGATAAAGTTCGCCGAGTTCTACGGAAGAGATATCGGCAGTAGTGGCCCTAAGATCTTTATCGTCAAACTGAAAGAATTCATTCCCGCCCCAAAATGCTGATTCGCTGTCGTACCTGTAGATCAATTCATTTGCCATGGTATACTGTGGCTTGAGATCTTTAATGGCAGTTTTGAGATTATAATTCTGAAGGATATAAACTTTGACATTTTCAGAAGGGTTTTTAAGTAATAGATCGGGCGAATTAATGGAAAAGTTGACTACTTGTTTTTCATCAATAAATTTAAGGTCTCGGGATCTTTTTATTACGGCCTGAATTTGAGCTATAGGTTCATATACTATAAACTTGCGTGAAAAAACCAATTCACGGTTGGAATTAAAAATACTTATCAGGTAATTTCCGGAAACTTTAAGGCCCTGGGTATTTGAATTTGGAATCCTTAATTTATAGTGCGTATAGGGCTGCAGAGTATTATAGGCATTCGTGTATTCTGTTATTCTAAGATCATCAAAACCAGCCATATACTCGTTTTTGGAGAGTTGTGACGGCGTCCAGTCGTAATTATAATGCTGAATGGTATAATAATAGTCGGCTTCATCGCCAATAATATCATCGAAGCTCAATCTTAAACTGCTTCCCAGCCTAATAACAGGGTTGCCGGTATTTTCTACTGAATCTCCGGAGAATTTGATGGTTCTTATAAAGTTTGGCGGGGTTGTTTCCTTTACCTGGCTATTAGCAGAGAGACTTGCCGCCACTATCAAAAATGTAAAAAAAGCTTTCATACTAAATATAATGAACAAAGTTAGCAGAATTAACCACTTTTCGGTAATTTATTTTAACAGTCGATCAAGGTAAAATTCTTACAATTCTTGGGATAAATGGAGTGAAAATTCATAAATTTGCACGACTTTAAACTAAAAATTTTAACATACACTCTATCCTATGTCAAAAGACATTCGAATCAAAAGAGGATTAACTCTGCGTTTAGAAGGGGAGGCGGAAAAAGAGCTGGTCAAAGCTCCGAGATCCAAGACCTACGCAATCAAGCCCCCGGATTTTCATACAGTTGTACCTAAAATGGTCGTAAAAGAAGGAGCAAAAATCCTTGCTGGTGATGAAATCTTCTATTCAAAATATACAGAACAAATTCGCTTTACTACACCTGTAAGTGGTGTGCTTAAGGAAATTAAAAGAGGAGATAAAAGAAGAATCCTTGAAATCATTATTGAGGCAGATCCAGAAAATGTTTACCGTGATTTCGGTAAAATGGATGCGGCAAAAGCCGAAGCTAAAGATGTGAAAGAAAGAATTCTTGAAAGCGGTTGTGGCGCCTTTATTTTTCAAAGGCCTTACGATATTGTTGCAGATCCCAAGGATTCGCCTAAAGCAATCTTTATTTCGGCAGTTACTACCGCTCCTCTGGCAGCAGATAAAGGTTTTATCATAAAAGATAAGGTCGCAGCTTTTCAGGAAGGTGTCAATGCCTTGAAAAAGCTAACGCCCGGGAAAGTTCATGTTTGTGTGGATGATAGTTCTGCTCAATACCTTAAAGATCTTCAGGGTGTTGAACTACATCATGTAAAAGGGCCGCATCCAGCAGGTAATGTGGGTATTCAAATCCATAAAATCGATCCTGTAAATCAGGGCGAGCGTGTATGGACGGTTGGAGTTGAAGATGTTGCCATCATAGGTAATGTATTCCTTACCGGTGAATATCGTGCAGAGCGAACGGTGGCTATAGTTGGTAGTGAAGCTGAAAACCGCAGATATTATCAGACTTTTATAGGAGCAAATGTTTCTGATTTCATTGGAGAAGTTTCTGAAGATATCAGGATAATTTCCGGGAATGTTTTAACCGGAACGAAATTATCAAATAATCAGTATATAGGCTTCTTTGATAATGAGGTTACCTTAATTCCGGAAGGTAATAATTACCGACTATTCGGATGGTTGCCTTTTACCTATAATAATATTCACTCTCATTCTCATACTTCCTTATCCTGGCTGTTCCCAAATAAAAAGTTCAGACCTACCACCAATCTCCATGGTGAAGAACGTGCTTTGGTAGTAACAGGAGAAATGGAAGAAGTGCTTCCAATGGATGTTTATCCAATGCAGCTTATTAAAGCCTGTATGGCCGGAGATATTGAAAAAATGGAAAATCTTGGGATTTATGAAGTGGCCCCGGAAGATTTTGCTACCGTAGAATATATTAATACTTCTAAACTCGAAGTTCAGGAAGTTATTAGGTTGGGTCTCGATTTAATGATTACCGAAGTAGGTTAAAAGCTGAAGAACTATGGAATGGATTAGACAAAGATTAGATAAAATTAGAGAGCCTTTTAATAAAGGTAATAAATATGAAAAGTTCGCACCGGCTATAAACGCGCTGGATACTTTCTTATTTACTCCTAATCATACAACAAAGAAAGGTGCTCACATTCGTGATGCTGTAGATCTGAAGAGAACCATGATTACCGTGGTGCTCGCTTTGGTCCCTGCACTAATTTTTGGTATGTGGAATGGAGGGTACCAGCACTTTATTCAAACTGGTGAAGAATTTACATTCTGGGATGCTTTTCTTCATGGAGCTTATAAAATCGTACCTATGTTCGCTGTTTCTTATGCAGTGGGTCTTGGTATTGAATTTGCTTTTGCAATCTTCAGAGGTCATGAGGTAAATGAAGGTTACCTGGTTACAGGTTTACTTATTCCTATGATTATGCCAATAGATATTCCGCTTTGGATGGTGGCAATTTCTGTGGTATTTGCAGTAGTTATTGGTAAGGAGGCTTTTGGAGGAACGGGAATGAATATTCTTAACCCCGCGCTTACCGCCAGGGCTTTTGCGTTTTTCGCATATCCTACCTATATGTCCGGGAATGCAGTTTGGGTAAGTGAAGCTTCTAATGTTGATGGAATTTCAGGAGAAACTATTTTAGGAAGCCTGGCTCAGGGAAATGAAGTGGCTTACGATACAATGAATATGTTTTCCGGAGTGATTCCTGGGTCTATAGCTGAAACATCTACTATATGTATCCTTGCAGGAGCACTTCTTCTTATCCTTACTAAAGTGGGCAGCTGGAGAATAATTCTAAGTGGTTTTATCGGAGCCGCATTAATGGCATTTATTTTTAATTCCTTGCCTGCATTTGGAGTTGAAGGAAACTATCTTACTAATTTCCCATGGTATAATCATCTGTTGATTGGTGGTCTTGCCTTTGGGATTGTATTTATGGCTACCGATCCGGTTTCAGCCGCGCAAACCTTAAAAGGAAAATGGATCTATGGATTCCTGGTTGGATTCTTCTCTATAATGATCAGGGTTTTTAACCCTGCATATCCGGAAGGAGTTATGCTAGGTATACTTTTAATGAACGTATTTGCACCAACTATCGATCATTACGTGATCCAGTCCAGCGTTAAGAAAAGAAAGAAAAGAATTAAAACTGCCACTACACAGGTGGAAACAGCAGTATAGTTATGGAAGAAAAATCAGTAAATAAAACAAACACGAACGCCTACACTTTTATGTTTGCGGTGATCATGGTGATAGTAGTTGCCAGCGTACTGGCTTTTACTGCCACTTCTCTTCAGCCCATACAGAATGTGAATGTACGTGAGGAAAAGATGCAGAATATCCTTGCTACGGTAGGAGTTGATTCTGTTGAGGTAGACGGTCAGAAAGTCGCCCTTAGCCGCGATATGGTAGAAGAATACTATAATAAGTTCATTACAGAAGCTGTTGCATTAAAGTCAGACGGAAGTGTTGCTGAAGGTGTAAATGCTTTTAAGGTTGATTTGGCGAAAGAGCTTAATAAGCCGGTTGATGAGCAAATCTATCCATTATACATTGCAGATATAGATGGTTCTAAGTATTATATAGTTCCACTTCGTGGGAAAGGACTTTGGGATGCCATCTGGGGATATATCTCCCTAAAAGATGACCTGAACACTGTAAAAGGAGCAGTGTTTGATCACAAGGGAGAAACTCCGGGACTTGGAGCTGAAATCACCAAAGACTGGTTCCAGCACAGATTTGAGGAAGAAAAAATTTTTGATGCTAATGGAAACCTGATAGGAGTATCTGTTGTAAAAGGTAGCCTTGGGAATTCCAATAAAGACGATAACAAAGTTGATGCTATTTCCGGTGCAACCATTACCGGAAGGGGAGTTTCTGATATGATTTCGGAAAGGCTAAAACATTACCTGCCATACTTCCAGGAACAAAAAGGATTTAAAGTCGCAATTCAGTAATTATGAATAAAGATAAACAACTTACTTCCGAAGAAAAGGAAGCAAAAAAGAAGGAAATGATCATGTTCTTGTCCAGTTCGGAAGAGAGAGAACATTTCCTGTCTAAAAAGAACCGAAAATTATTATCTGATCCTTTGAATGACAATAATCCTATTACCGTGCAGGTATTGGGTATTTGTTCGGCACTGGCGATTACAGTTCAGCTGGAGCCGGCTATTGTTATGGCTATCGCGGTAGTTGCCGTTGTTGCTTTTTCTAACTTTATTATTTCGCTATTGCGTAATTTGATTCCTAACAGGATCAGGATCATCGTTCAGTTAGTGGTAGTTGCCTCTCTGGTAGTTCTTGTTGACCAGATTTTAAAGGCATATGCTTACGACGTAAGTAAACAGCTTTCGGTATTCGTTGGATTGATTATTACAAACTGTATCGTAATGGGTCGTCTTGAAGCCTTTGCTTTGGGTAATGGTCCTTATAAATCTTTCTTAGATGGAATTGGAAACGGAGCGGGTTACGGACTCATTCTTATTATTGTAGCATTTTTTAGAGAGTTACTTGGTTCCGGAAAATTATTCGGGTTTGAAGTTCTTGGTCACAGAGCCGCTACCGTTGCAGACTCAACTGGTTTGTATTCCGTTGGATATGAGAATAACGGGCTGATGTTACTTTCTCCAATGGCATTGATCATTGTGGGGATTATCATCTGGGTTCAGAGAGCTCGTAATCGTAAACTAATTGAAGTAAATTAATAGCTCACCGGCTAAAAAACATTAAAAAATGGAATTAGTTAACCTATTTGTTAGAAGTATTTTCATCGAAAATATGATATTCGCATATTTTTTGGGAATGTGTTCCTACCTGGCGGTGTCAAAAACAGTGAAGACAGCAGTTGGTCTTGGTGCAGCAGTAATTTTCGTTTTATTGATTACCGTTCCAATCAACTATTTATTAGACACCTATTTATTGCGTCCGGGAGCTTTAAGCTGGCTGGGAGAGCAATACGCCGATATTGACCTTAGCTTTTTAAGTTTTATCATGTTTATCGCAGTAATTGCGTCTATGGTGCTATTAGTTGAGATGGTGGTAGAGAAATTTGCTCCGGCATTATACGGTGCGTTGGGTATTTTCCTTCCTCTTATTGCTGTGAACTGCGCAATCCTTGGTGGTTCTTTGTTTATGCAACAAAAAGATTTCACTGGAATTTCTGAAGCGATAACCTATGGACTTGGTAGTGGAATTGGATGGTTCCTTGCAATCCTCGCAATTTCTGCCATTAGAGAAAAGATAGCATACTCAAATGTTCCTGCACCCTTAAAAGGTCTTGGTATTACTTTTATTATTACCGGATTGATGGCTTTAGGATTCATGAGTTTTATGGGAATTAAATTATAGTCGAAAAAGAAGATTATGGCAGTTATAATAGCAAGTATTGTAGTATTCTTAGTTCTAATTTTGTTATTGGTTTCCATACTTTTGGGAGCTAAAGCAAAGCTGGTACCTTCAGGACCGGTAACCATCAATATAAATAATGAAAAAGATATCGAAGTAGGTTCTGGTGGAACTTTGCTTTCCACTTTAGGAGAGAATAAACTTTTTCTTCCTTCTGCCTGTGGTGGAGGTGGAACCTGTATCCAGTGTAAATGTATAGTAAAAGAAGGTGGTGGAGCGATTCTTCCTACCGAGGAGCCTAACTTTACGCGAAAGGAAATTGCCGATGGCTGGAGACTTGGTTGCCAGGTGAAGGTTAAGCAGGACATGAAAATTACAATTCCGGAAGAAGTTTTCGGGATTAAAAAATGGGATGCTACCGTTGTTCGTAACTACAACGTAGCTTCATTTATTAAGGAGTTCGTAGTTCAGATTCCTGAAGACATGAATTATAAGGCGTGTGGATATATTCAAATTGAAGTTCCTAAGTGTGAAGTGAAATTTGAAGATATGGATATTACTGCTCACCCTGAAGAACATGAAACTCCTGATAAATTCCAGGCCGAGTGGGATAAATTTAAATTATGGCCACTTGTAATGAAGAATCCTGAAACTGTGGAAAGAGCCTACTCAATGGCTTCTTATCCTGCTGAAGGACGTGAGATCATGCTAAATGTACGTATTGCTACCCCGCCATGGGATAGAGCAAAAGACGGCTGGATGAATGTTAATCCAGGTGTGGCTTCTTCGTATATCTTCAGTTTGAAAAAAGGAGATAAGTGTATCATTTCAGGACCTTATGGTGAATTCTTTATCAATGAGAGCGATTCAGAAATGCTTTATGTTGGTGGTGGAGCTGGAATGGCACCAATGAGATCTCACCTGTATCACCTTTTCAGAACCTTGAAGACCGGTAGAAAAGTAACCTATTGGTATGGTGGTAGGTC
>JAGXII010000217.1 GCA_024635735.1 Christiangramia sp.
GGTAAAATGATCGCCGCCTTACTTGCCCAGTTAAAGCCTAAATTCATTGATGGGGGAAAAGAGAAAGGACATCCTGAAGAAGTCCTGGAAAAGATATGGAAAGACTGGGAGGCCTTTGCTTCCTACGCCTTCAACAAATCTCACTCTACCTGTTATGCCTGGATCGCCTACCAAACCGCTTATTTAAAAGCGCATTATCCTGCGGAATATATGGCCGCGGTACTTTCTAATAATATGAACGACATTAAGCAGGTTACTTTCTTTATGGAAGAATGTAAGCGAATGAAGCTGAAAGTGCTCGGGCCTGATGTCAATGAATCTTATTATAAATTCTCGGTAAACAAGAACAATGCGGTGCGCTTTGGAATGGGAGCGATCAAAGGAGTTGGCTCCGGAGCAGTTGCAACTATTGTAGAAAACAGAAAAACAAAAGAAGGGCCGTACAGGTCAATTTTTGATATGGCCAAGCGTATAGACCTGAGAGCCGCTAACAAAAAGGCTTTTGAAAATCTTGCTCTGGCAGGAGGTTTTGATGGTTTTGGAGGAACTCATCGCGCGCAGTATTTTCATGATGACGGCAGCGGAATGAGCTTCCTTGAAAAAGTGGTGAAATACGCGCAGAAATTTCAGGAGAACCAGAATTCCTCACAGGTAAGTCTCTTTGGAGAGGCCAGTGATGTTCAAATTCCGGAACCTGAAGTACCACCTTGCGAAGAGTGGGGAACCATGGAAAAGCTCCGCCGTGAAAAAGAAGTGGTAGGAATTTATATTTCCGGTCATCCATTGGACGATTTTAAGATAGAAATGAATTATTTCTGTAACGGGAAATTATCAGACTTCAGAGATCTTGAGGCTGTTCTCAACAGGGATCTTACCATTGGAGGTGTAGTGACCGATGTTCAGCATCGTGTCTCCAAAAATGGGAAGGGCTGGGCAATTTTTATGGTGGAAGATTATGATGAATCTTACGAATTCAAGATCTTTGGAGAGGAATATTTGAGGATGAAGCATTTCTTTGTGCCGAACAATTTCATCCACATGAAAGTCTTTGTGAAAGAGGGCTGGACGAATAAGGATACCGGTAAAAAAGGAGAGCCGCGAATTCAGTTCAGGGAAATGAATTTGTTACATGATGTTATGGATAAAAATGCCCGGAAACTGACCATACAATTGAATATTGATGATCTTAAAAATGAAAAAATTGAGTGGCTGAAAGATACCTTTATGTCGCATAAGGGCGACTGCCATTTGAATTTTGTGGTTTATGAGATGAAGGAGCAGGTGAAATTGCGAATGCCGAGCAGAAAACATAAGATCAAAATATCGCAGGAATTGATAGAGGCTCTGGAAGCGGAACAGTTTATGTATAAATTAAATTAGCCCCCATCCCGGCCTTCCCCCAACGGGGGAAGGAGTAATAAAACGGAAACGGGCTTGGGCCAGGGATTGAGGCGAGTCCGCCAAAGGCGGATGCCGAAAGCCCGGTCACCCGAAGCGGTAGCGAAGGGTGAGGACCCCAGATAAAACTAAACAATATGCTCATAATCAAATGCAATATTGGTATTGTAAGGAATATTTATTTTATTGACTACTTTTACGAATGAAATTAAGAACATAAAAAATAACATATTATGGCTGTTGAAATAACTGACGCGAATTTTGAAGAACAGGTACTTAAAAGCGATAAACCTGTAATGGTAGATTTTTGGGCTGCATGGTGCGGACCCTGTAGAATGGTTGGACCCATCATCGATGAAATTAGTACTGAATATGACGGGAAAGCCGTGGTAGGAAAACTAGACGTTGATGCTAACCAGGAATTTGCTGCTAAGTATGGTGTTAGAAACATTCCTACAGTGCTTATCTTCCAGAACGGAGAGGTTGTAGGACGTCAGGTTGGAGTTGCTCCAAAACAAACTTATGCTGACGCAATCGATCAATTATTGTAATAACTGATCTATATAATATTAAGCCTCGCAATTCGCGGGGCTTTTTTTATTCATAAAGTATAGGTACATTAATGCTGTCTATGAATATTGAAAAAGAACTTCACGAAACGGGCGGATTTTTAAATCTTGACCTCCTGGCTAAACAGGTGGTGGAAGGATATATTTCGGGAATTCATAAGAGTCCGTTTCACGGTTTTTCTGCGGAATTTGCCGAACATAAAATTTATAATAGTGGTGAAAGCACCAGGCATATCGACTGGAAACTTTTTGCCAAGACCGATAAACTTTATACTCGCAGGTATGAGGAAGAGACTAATTTAAGATGTCATCTTATTCTCGACAATTCGGCTTCCATGCATTATCCGGCTATGGAGAATCAGAGTCTGGGTTCTTTAAATAAGATAGGTTTCTCAGTTTTGGCTTCGGCCTGCCTGATGGAGATCTTAAAGCGGCAGAGAGACGCGGTAGGTGTAAGTGTGTACAGTGATGAATTCGAGTTTTACGCCCCGGAGAAGTCAAGTGAGAGGCATCATCATATGCTTTTGAATAAGTTGAATGAGATCCCGGCCGGTTCGGCTAAAAGAAAAAATACCGATACTTATACTTATTTGCATCAAATCGCTGAAAAACTTAAGAGACATTCTCTAATATTTTTGTTTATCGAGATGTTTCAGGCAGATGCTGATGAGGAGAAATTATTTGAAGCCTTAAGGCATTTAAAATACAACAGGCACGAAGTGGTCCTTTTTCATGTGATGGATGAGAAGAGAGAGTTGAATTTCAGTTTTGAGAATACGCCTCGCCGGTTTACCGATGTTGAAACCGGAGCTGAGGTAGATCTTTATTCAGATAATATAAGAGAAAATTACAAAAAGGCAGTGGAGCAGTACCTTGCCGATCTTAAAATGCAATGTGCAAAATATCGCATAAAGTATGTAGAGGCTGACATCAATAAAAATTTTGACAATATTATGATGGCTTATTTACTTGAGAAACAAAAGTTTGGATAGAGGGTGATTCTTTCCCTTGAAATATTTTTAAAAAACGTTTGGTGAAACTAAAAAGGGTAGTATATTTGCCCTCGCAATAAAGCAACGGTCTGGTAGTTCAGTTGGTTAGAATACCTGCCTGTCACGCAGGGGGTCGCGAGTTCGAGTCTCGTCCAGACCGCTTTTAACAAAGCAAAGTAATACTAAAAGCCTCTAAATCAATGATTTAGAGGCTTTTTCTTTTTATTTGATGTCATTTGATGTCATAAAATTGCAAGTGTTTGGTGCTCAATTCGGTGCGTCTTTTTAAAGAAAAAAAAGACGCACCTCGAAGCTCATAACATACTGTTAATAAAACCCTTGCGAGATTTATTTAACACTTTTACATCTCTTCATTTAGTACCTTTCTAGGAGCAATTTAAAAAGACGCACCTATGGCAACTTTACTAAACATTCTTTTTTATCTTAAACGTGGAAGATCAACGGCAAATGGCGTTTCAGTCATTTACACCCGGATAACTATTTACGGAAAGCGGTCTGAATTTAGCACTGGCAGACAAATTGAAGTGAAAAAGTGGAATAAGCAAGGAAGTATTGCCAAAGGCAATTCCGATGAATCCAAGGCTATTAATAGATATCTGGATTCTATACGTTCCAAACTCTATGATATTCATGATAGGTTAATAAGGGATAACCAACCTATTTCTGCCAAGATTATCAGGGATATATATTCTGGTAAAGGTGAAGAGCAGGAACGAATGCTACTTGAGATTTTTCAGGAGCACAACGATGGGATGGAAAAACTAATTGGTAAAGGCTATACTAAAGGCACTATGCAGCGCTATAACGCCTGTAAGAAACATATTGAGGACTACCTTTTATTTTCTTATAAGAAGAAAGATATTGCTGTTCAAGATGTCGATCATAAATTTATCACCGGCCTTGACCATTACTTAAAATCACAAAAGGACTGTGCACACAATACAGCATTAAAATACATTGTGAATTTCAAAAAGATTATCCGCATAGCTTATGCCAATCAGTGGATAGACAAGGATCCTTTTTTCCACTGGAAAAGCACATGGAAATCTGCCGAACGTGAATATTTGACTGACCTGGAACTTCAGAAAATGGTGGAAGCTGATTTTCATTTACCACGTTTGGATCTGGTACGGGATATCTTTCTATTCTGTTGTTATACAGGTTTAGCCTTTGCGGATGTAAAAAAGCTGTCTGAAGATGATATTGTTTTAGGGATGAATGGTAAGAAATGGATTAAAACTAAACGCCAGAAAACAAAATCATTGAGTAGTATTCCTTTGCTGGAAGTTCCGGCTTCCATAATTAAAAAATATAAAGATCATCCTCAAGTGAAAGTTAAGAATATAATTCTTCCTGTTCTTACCAATCAAAAATCCAATGCTTACTTAAAGGAAATAGCTGACTTGTGCGGCATCAAAAAAAATTTAACCACTCATTTAGCCCGGCATACGTTCGCAACCACTGTAACGCTTTCTAAAGGAGTCCCAATTGAATCGGTTGGGAAGATGCTCGGTCACAGATCTCTTAAAACCACCCAAATCTATGCAAAGGTGCTTGATGAGAAAGTGGGGAGAGATATGGAAATTTTAGAACAGCAATTTTTAAAGGAGAAGGAATCGTAGGATTAAAAAAACTTATATTTAAATTTTCAGATATAATTTGAAACTTTCATTCCAAGTTTTAGTTTTGGGTCTTTTGTGATGATTTCACTGTTATAGGAATTTTGGGCCAACAAGAATTTAACCAATCAATCCAGGCGAAGTTTAACTTGAAAAAATCTTCCAATTTTCCTTTTCCAATTTACGGAATTCAAATGTCAATGAATTATAATATGTAATTGAAAAACAAAATTTTTATTCTAAAAAGGGTAAATACCCCGAGGCTTGCCTCGTTAGTAAATGATGTAAAGTCTGAAAACGTGTTCAACGAAAATGCTCCGAGGGCTTGCCCCGGAGAAACTTTACTATAGTAGTAGCATCAATAAAATTGTATGGTTTAAAATCTGATAATTAGCAACGGTGGCGCGGGTTCGACTCCCGATCCGGGCACTTCAATACTTGCTAAGTGGCCTTATATCAATAATTTAAAAACTTGATAAGTCTTGCTTTCTCCGCTGTTTATCCTTTTTTTGATTTTAGGTTACAAAAATAGCTTCCAAGCGTAATTAAGTCTTTCAAACTTATATACTCAACCTAAAATTTATCTTCTTACTAAATACAACAAGTATTTGAGATATCTAATTCTCAAGCGATCCAAAGGCACAATGGTGGAGTTCCATTTGATTTCTTCCATACTATCTAGTATATATTTCGACTTATCTAACAACGTATCAAGAGATTCCTGCCTTTTTTTGATATAGTCTAGAGCATTTTCTTTATAAATCTGAGTTATATTCTCAAAACATTCTTCAATAATATTTATAATGTGTACTCTTTTTTTTATTTGTCTGGCTTCTATGAATTCTAAAGCTTTTTCCCTCTGGTCAGATTTTCCGTTTGACTTAGATATTTTTTCTTTCAAATACTCTTTAATCCCCTCAATATCCAAAGATTCAGAACGTTCATTCGGACTATTATGAATATATTTAACATGGGAAGTAAGGTGCATTGGTTCGTCATGCATAACATAGTTCCTTAATTCCTTCAAGAAGCAGCCTTTGGCTGTTTTAAGAAATTCAGTTTGATTATTATATTCCAAAAATGCAATTGAACTAGTAACAAAATTATATATAGATGCCGTTGGCTATTTCGGAGTGATGGTGCCACCTGTTTCGGTCAAACAGTGCCACTTTGAAAGATACTGCAATTATATAAAAAATTAATGTTACTCGTTCTTTAA
>JAGXII010000218.1 GCA_024635735.1 Christiangramia sp.
GACGGAACCAGGAGGATGGACTATGGGATTACTTGCTTTTGGAGAAACCCTGCCGTATCACGAAAATAAAATGACATTGAACTACGATAAGCTTGATGATTGGGGCTTACCTACTATTACCTTTGATGCCGAATTCAAGGAAAATGAACTTGAAATGAGAAAGGATATGAAGGAGCAGGCAGTTCAAATGCTGGAAAAAGCAGGAGCTAAGGAAGTTTATTCTTATGATAGATTAGGAGCCCCCGGGCTTGGAATTCATGAAATGGGAACTGCCAGAATGGGACGTGATCCTAAAACTTCGGTTTTAAATGGAAACAATCAGGTGCATACCGTTCCAAATGTTTACGTTACAGATGGCGCCTGTATGACTTCAGCATCCTGCGTGAATCCTTCTCTTACTTATATGGCGTTAACAGCCAGAGCGGTGGATCATGCTTCTAAGAATTTTAAAAAATCCAACTCTTAAAATCAAAGAATTATGGACAGAAGAAAAGCATTAAAAAATATAGGACTGGGAGCAGGGATTTTAATCGTTGGACCCAGTACCTTAAGTTTACTTCAAAGTTGTAAAAATGAACCGGAATATGATTGGCAACCAGTCTTTTTAAGCGCTTCCCATGGATTCGCTTTGAAAAAGATCCTGGATATAATTATTCCTAAGACCGATACTCCCGGAGCTTCCGACCTAAATATTGCACAATTTATCGATTCATATATGAATGAGGTTGCAGATATTGATCGCAGGGAAAAATTCCAGCAATCTGCTTCTGCTTTTGCTCAGGCATTTGAAAAGGAATTTGATAAAAGTCATGACGAAGGAAGTGATGAGGAATTCGAGAATATTATTAAAAAGTACCTTAAGGCCAGTCCAGCTGAGCAAGATGAGTATGTAAAAAGAAACACCGAAACTCAGGATGCTCAGGGTGTAGAATCTGAAACTAAGATAGATGCCGATGCGGGAGCGTATGCATATCTCACCAGTGTTCGTGAACTTGGAATCTGGGCCTGGAAAAATAGTGAAGAGATAGGAGAGAATGTAATGTGGTATGATCCTATCCCGGGAGAATACATCCCCTGTGGCCCTGTGGAAGAACTTGGAAATGGCAAGGCAATGTCACTTTAAATAACCTGCAAAAAACCCCAATTTTTATTGGGGTTTTTTGTAGGTCTAAAGGTTATTTATTTTAACATTTTAAAAATTATTAACAATCCTTTGACAACTAAATCTCTTGCAGAAATTTTTATTTTTTGGTAACATGCCTGAAATAATTTGCGGAAATCTCAAAATTATCCTTGCATAGTTCATTTAAGTAAGAAATAAGTCCTATTTTCTATGACATATAGGGATATCTAATTAAAATTTAACGAAATCGTTTTCGTTAAATAATTAAGACTTTCTTTTTTCGTTAACAATAATTTTATATAATTTTATCAATGTTGTGAGCTTTAAATTAAACTATTCCAACTAAAACTAAATCTTATGAGAAAAATTATTTTCAGGAGCCTTTTGTGTGCTGTAGCCCTACTGTCCTTCAGCATGGTGAAAGCGCAAACTGTATCCGGAACAGTGGTAGACGAAAGTGGTCCTCTGCCCGGTGTAAACGTTTCCGTTAAGGGAACTTCAAATGGGACCACTACCGATTTCGATGGGAACTACACTATTAATAATGTACCGAATGATGCCATTCTGGTATTTAGTTTTATAGGTTTTGAAACCCAGGAGATAGCAGTAAGTGACCGTTCTACTATTGATGTGAATATGGTGACGGATGCCTCTGAATTAGAAGAGGTAGTACTTATTGGTTATGGGCAGACGACCGTTAGAGATGCTACAGGTGCCGTATCTTCGGTATCCTCAGAAGAATTTAATAAAGGAAATATCTCATCCCCTGAAGAATTGATCCAGGGTAAAACTGCCGGGGTTCAAATTACTCAGGCGAGTGGTGAGCCTGGTGCGGGAATTGCGCTACGTATTCGTGGTACTACATCTGTTCGTTCCAATAACAACCCGTTATTTGTGGTTGACGGAGTTCCTCTTGCTGGTGACGATACTGCTGCCGGTACAGGAGATCTTGGTGTGGGATCCAGTTCTGCAAGAAACCCTTTAAACTTCCTTAACCCAAGTGATATTGAAAGTATAAGTGTTTTAAAAGATGCTTCTGCTACCGCAATTTATGGTTCCAGAGGAGCTAATGGTGTTGTGATTATTCAAACTAAATCAGGACGTGGTGCCCGTGGAGGAGCTTTTTCTTATGATGCTTCTGTGAGTATCGCCAATACTGCTAATGAATATGATCTTTTAAACCGGGAACAATTCCTGGATGCTGTTGAACAGTATGGAGGCGATAGAGAAGCTCAGGATTTTGGAGGTAATACAGACTGGCAGGATGTAATAACCAGAACTGCTATTTCTCAAAATCATGCTTTATCTTATATGAATAGCTATAACACAGGGAACTTAAGATTTTCTCTTGGTTATAATGATATTGAAGGTGTTGTTGAAAACTCTCAATTAGAGCGTTTAACAGGTAGATTGAATGCTAACCAACGCTTTTTTGATGATAAATTGAATCTGGCTTTACAGATGACTTTATCGAATGTAAAAGATATGGCTGCACCAATTAGTAATAATGCCGGTTCAACGGGAGATTTACTTGGTGCTGCATATTATGCGAACCCAACATGGCCTAATGAACTGGATTTTGATCCAATTGGAAATAACATCAACCCACTTCAGATTCTGGAGTATGTTCAGGATGAGACGGAAACCAATAGAGTACTATTGAATTTTTCAGCAGATTATGACATTTTCGAAGATTTGAACGCTAAGGTTACTTTAGGTTACGATAGATCTAAATCTGAAAAAACGGCTGTAGTTTCAGGAAACATTGTTGGTCTTGCTAATGGTGCTCCCGGAAATGGGAGAGGTTTACTTAATGATTTGGAAGCAACTAACAAGCTTTTGGATTTTGTACTGAACTACGAAAAAGAATTCGAGAATTCTAATATATCAGCTCTTTTAGGTTATTCCTTCCAGGATTTCCATAGAGAAGGAAGGTACGCAAGTGCTTTTGGGTTCGAATCTACAGATATGGATCGTATGTCCAGTCAGTTTAGAAATGACCTGAACAACCTTGAGGGTTCAATAAATCAATCATATCAGCAATTAAGATATAGCGATTCAGGATTTCTTATAGACGCTTTATTCCCTGAAATTGTTACAGGAGTTTCTTTAACAGCTCCATCTAATATTAGTACAAGAACTATTACAAGTGGTATTTTTGATAATACCGATGAGTTACAATCGTTCTTTACAAGGGTGAATTACAGCCTTATGGATAAGTATTTATTCACTTTCACCATGAGAGCAGATGGATCGTCTAGATTTGGACCTGAAAACAGATATGGTTATTTCCCGTCAGCTGCTTTTGCATGGAAAATCGACCAGGAAGATTTTGCTCCTGAAACCCTATCAACTCTTAAACTACGTTTAGGTTACGGTATTACTGGTAACCAGGAAGGTTTAGGATATGGAAACTTTACTACAAGACGTATTCTTAACGGGTACGGTATTGACAACGGAGGAGCTATTAACGGTGGTGGTTTAGGAACTGCCGGTTTCGCGAATCCTAATTTAAAATGGGAGGAAACTGCTCAAGGAAACATTGGTGTTGACTTTGGGTTTATGGCTGACAGGTTATCTGGTAGTGTAGATGTTTACTACAAAGACACTAAGGATTTACTTTTATTGGCTCAAAATGCACAGCCTAGTCCAACTCCATACTCATTTACCAATATTGACGGGAACGTAATAAATAAAGGTATTGAGTTTGCTATTGACTATGACTTGTTTGATAACGAAGACTTTTTCTGGAATTTTGGATTTAATATTTCATATAATGACAACGAACTTCAAAATTTCGATGGTCTAATTGAAACTGCTCAAATTTCAGGACAGGGTCTTACAGGTGCATTTGCTCAGTTACTTGCAGAAGGACGTCCTTTATTCTCTTACTATCTAAGAGAGTTCGCAGGGTATGATGAAAATGGAATTTCTATTTATCCTAACGGAGATCAACAGCAATTCGTAGATAAAAGTGCATTACCTACTACTAACTTAGGTATCAATACAAGAGCTGAGTATAAGAATTTTGATGCATCATTGTTCTTTGCTGGACAGTATGGTCATTATATCTATAATAACACTGCGAACGCATTCTTTACTGCAGGTAGTATTAATAGTGGTAGAAATGTTACCACAGATGTTGTAACAAGCGGAGAATCTCCGGCAAACGCACCAGATGTTTCTACAAGATTCCTTGAAAAAGGAGACTTCCTGAGACTTCAGAACGCAAGTGTTGGATATACTTTTGAATTAAGTGAAAATTCTTTCCTTAAAAACTTAAGACTGTATGTTAACGGACAGAACTTATTCGTAATCACAGATTATAGTGGACTCGATCCTGAGGTAAATACTCAAACACCTCTGAATGGATTACCAACTGCCGGTATTGACTATACTTCATTCCCTAGACCGAGAACATTCACTTTTGGTTTAAATGCTAAATTCTAAAAAATTGATGATGAAAAATTATAAATTAAGCTTAATTTGGGTCTCAGCACTTGCATTAGCCTTTAGCGCATGTACAGATCTCGAGATCGAAGAAACAGATTCCATTATCGTGAATCAAACAGGCGAGTTCACCGGAGTTTCCGATGTGGACGCAACGCTTAGCGGAATTTACGACGCGGTTAGGGGACAGCTTGAAAACCAGGCTAACCTTTACGCTCTAAACGAAGTTAGTTCAGATGAATTTCTGGTTCCAACCAGAGGAACTGACTGGGGTGATAATGGGGTTTGGAGAACACTACACCAACATTCATGGTCTCCTATTCACCCTTATGTAAGGGATGTATGGAATGAGCAAAACTCTAATGTTTTTAAAACAACAGAAGTTATAGATGCAAGAAGTAATCCTACTCCTCAGCAGGAAGCCGAGGCTAGATTCCTTAGAGCATTCAGTATGTTCTGGGTTATGGACCTTTATGGACAGGTTCCTTTCAGAGAGCCAGACCAAGGCATTGAAGTTGATCCAAAAGTATTTACCCGTCAGGAAGCTTTTGAATTTATTCTCAACGACCTTAATACTGCTGCTGCAAATCTAGGATCTGTATCACCAGGAGAAGGAACGAATAAAGCTACTAAAGCGGCCGTGCATTTTCTATTGGCTAAATTATATCTTAACAAGCATGTTTATTATGGAACCGGATCTCCCGATGCCTCAGATATGCAACAGGTTGTTAGCAATGTAGAGGCGATAGAAGCTATGGGCTTTGGTCTGGAAGAAGGTTATTTTGGAATATTTTCTCCAAAAGTGGATAATGAAACTATCTGGTATACCAATTCCAGTACAGGTAACGTAATATGGGAAACCTTACACTATAACCAAACTACTCCTGCCAATACAGGTGGTGGTTGGAATGGATTTACAACTCTTGCAGAATTTTATGATCTTTTTGAAGGTGACCCTAACTCCAACTATGTTGGAGATGGTCAGGAAGAGAGAAGAGGTTTTGTTCCTAAGGAGGGAAGTCCTGTTGGAGTTGACTTTGATGGTGATGGTGAGCCTGATAATCTTGATGAAGATGAAGACGGAATTCTTGATGGTTCTCAAATTGGACTTGGATTCCTAATTGGTCAGCAATATGATTATGACGGTTCTAAACTTCAGGCTGAGATTGGTAAAGACCTGAGCTTTACGAGAGAATTACCTGGATTACTAGGAAATGACCAGAGTTCTGGTATTAGAATGTTGAAATATACCCCTACAAATGGTTCCTATGAAGGGCACCGAATCATTTTCAGATATGCTGATGCTTTATTGATGAAAGCTGAAGCCGCTCTTAATGGTGGTGGCGGAGACGCAACCGCAATAGTAAATGAATTAAGAGAAAAGCGTGAAGCAACTCCACTTTCTGCAGTTACCGCACAGAATATTCTTGATGAAAGAGGAAGAGAAATGTATGGTGAATTCTGGAGAAGAAATGATTTGATCCGTTTTGGTAAATTTACTGAAGCATGGGAATTCAAGGATAATACAGAAGCTTTTAGGGTTCTGTATCCTATTCCTGCATCTGCGATTATTTCAAATCCGAATTTAACACAAAATGAAGGATATTAATCTTTCGGATACTTATTTAAAAAGAGGGCGGTATCGCCCTCTTTTTTATTTGTATATTCTTATATTTAACCTTTCTTTAAGATACATCAGCATATCAAACAGGAGGAATTGATGATGAATAGCAGTCGCAGATCTAAAATCCTATTTTTTTTATTTATTACCCTGGTTTCCTGTAATAAGGATAACTTTCTCTTTGAGCAAATAGATAGCTCTGCCTCCGGAATTGATTTTTCCAACCGCCTCGATGAAAATTCAAAACTCAATATCTTTAATTACCTATATTACTATAATGGTAGTGGGGTAGCCGCCGGGGACTATAATAATGATGGTTTAACAGATCTTTATTTCACTGCAAATGAAGCAGCAGACAAATTATATCTCAATATGGGAGATTTCCGTTTTGCAGAGGTTACTGCTGCAAGCCATATTCAAAATAGCGACGGTTGGACCACAGGTATAAGTAATGTAGATATTAATAATGACGGGTTGCTTGACCTGTATATTTGTAAAGTTAGCGATGTCCAGGGCTTAAAAGGGCATAACCTTCTTTATGTGAACAAAGGGATTGATAAAAGCGGCATTCCTTTTTTCGAAGAACAATCAGCGAAATATGGGTTAGATTTTTCAGGTTTTTCTACTCAATCTGTTTTTCTGGATTATGATCTCGATGGGGATCTTGATATGTATTTACTTAATCACTCCATTCATCCAAACAGAAACTATGGCCGCGGTGTAAAACGTAACAGCTTCGATCCAAAATCAGGTGACCGGTTCTTCAGGAATGACAATGGAAAATTTACAGATGTCTCTTCAGAAACCGGAATTTTTCAGGGAGTCATAGGGTATGGTCTGGGAATAGGTGTTGGAGATCTTAATAATGATCTATACCCTGATATCTATGTAGGAAACGATTTTTTCGAAAATGATTACCTCTATATCAATCAGCAAAACGGAACTTTTAAAGATATAATTTCTGAAAATCCCGAAAACCTGGGACATACCACTCATTTCTCGATGGGAAATGATATTGCAGATATCAATAATGATGGACTGCAGGATATACTTTCCCTGGATATGCTCCCCAAAGATTTGAGTACTTATAAAACTTCGGGTCTCGAGTATCCTTTTCAAACATATGCTAATTATCTCAAAAACGGATTTTCTCCTCAGTATATGCAGAATACCCTTCATATAAATTCTGGGGATCTTAATTTTTCTGAAACCGCATTCTTAAGTGGAATAGCGGCTTCTGAGTGGTCATGGGGAGCTTTATTCGCAGATTTTGATAATGATTCCAATAAAGATCTTTTCATATCCAATGGTATCAAGGGAGCTACTAACGATATGGATTTTATTAGATATATCTCTAACGAGAAAATTCAGAAGAAGATAAATGAAGGAGAAATGGCCGATT
The DNA here is from genome assembly GCA_024635735.1 of Christiangramia sp. Taxonomy (GTDB): domain Bacteria; phylum Bacteroidota; class Bacteroidia; order Flavobacteriales; family Flavobacteriaceae; genus Christiangramia. Next base: position 7,597 of record JAGXII010000218.1, read on the forward strand.
ATAGCGACCTGATTAAGGAGCTCCCCGAGAAAAAGGTGGCTAATTGTATTTTTCAGAATATGGGAGACAATACATTCAAGGATCGAAGAAAAGAGTGGCTCAATGCATCACCAACCTTTAGCCACGGAGTCGTTTATGCCGATCTTGATAATGACGGTGATCTTGATCTTGTGGTGAATAATATGGATGAGGAAGCCGGAGTTTTCAAAAATAATTCTGATAGAAAAAAAGATAAGAGTAATTACCTGGATATAAAATTTAAAGGTGGCGCCGGGAACCTTCTGGGAATAGGAGCAAAGGTTATGCTTTATTATAACGATAATCAGCAGCTGCAGGAGCATTATTTAAGCCGTGGATATTTATCTTCCTTAGCTCCGGGTTTACATTTTGGATTGGGAAAGACTAAAAAGATAGATTCGGTTCAGGTAATCTGGCCCGATTTATTTTCTGAAACCAGGTACAACGTGCAGCCAAATACTGCAATCACTTTTGATTATAAAGAAGCGAAAAAGTATAATTCATCAAGAAAGCAGAATAATAACTCGTTTCTCACTTTAAAAGACTCTTTAATTGATTATCGCCATACTGAACAATCCACATTGGAGTTTAACAGGGATCTGCTAATTCCATTTGCCTATAGCAATCTTAGTCCGGGAGCTACTGTTGGCGATATTAACGGAGATGGGAGAGAAGATCTGGTGATTGGAGGTGGAAAAACACAGCCGCTCGGAATTTGGATTCAGGATGAGACCGGTAAATTAAACAGGATTGAAAATAAGATTTTTGAGGAGGCTTCCATTTCTGAAAATGCAGATCAGGTTTTTACAGATGTTGATAGCGATGGAGATCTTGATCTTATCGTGGTGAGCGGCGGGAATGAATTTAAAAGAGGCACTGCCCTGCGGCCCAGGCTCTATCTTAATGACAATGGAAACTTTACAGAAGATCATAGTAATTTTCAAAATGTATTTATAAATGCCTCCAGGGTTACTGCTGTAGATTTAAATAACGATGGCTATGAAGACGTTTGTTTTTCTTCAAATATTGAACCTACACATTATGGCTTCAGTCCAAAGCAATATCTGTTTCTAAATGACGGTAAAGGAAAGTTCAGTGAGGTTACCGAAGATTTTTCAAAAGAATTTCAAAATGCCGGAATGGTTCAGGATATTGTTTGGAAGGATATCAATAATGATAATTTCAAGGATGCTGTGTTTATTGGCCACTGGATGCCGGTTAAGATCTTTTTAAATGATGGAAAAAAACTGACTCTCCTGGAAACAAATCTCGAAAAATCCAATGGCTGGTGGAATTCCCTGGAAGTAGCAGATTTTGATAAGGATGGTGATATGGATATCGTGGCCGGAAACTGGGGTTTGAATTCGCGTTTAACTGCTTCAGCAATAGAACCTATAAAATTATATCTGAACGATTTTGATGGTAACGGCTCCATAGATCCTGTGATGACTTACTTTTATGAGGGCGAGGAAACTGCATTTTCTTCTAAAGATGAACTCGACAAACAAATGCCTTTTCTGAAAAAGAAATATCCAAATTACAGTGAATATTCTACTGCCGAATTTTCAGAATTGTTTCCGAAGGAAAAGCTTGAAAAGGCGGAGTTAAAAGAAGCCTACGAACTGGGAAGTTGTTATTTTGAAAACCTTGGAAATAATAAATTCAAAAAAAGACGTTTAGCTTTCGAAGCTCAGGTTTCTACTGTTTTTGATATTGAAAGCTACGACTTCAATAAGGATGGATATCTGGATATTTTTATTGTAGGAAACAACTATGAAATTAGCACTCAATTAGGTAGATTAGATGCCTCGCATGGAACTCTTCTCATAAATGATAAAAATGGAGGTTTTGAAGTTTCTAAACTTGAAATTCCCGATATATCTGGTCCTGCGAGGGATATTCAAAAGATTTCTATACATGGCAAAGATCATTTTATAATCACATTCAACAACGCACAACCAATTTTTTTGCAAAGTTATAACCCAAAAGACTTATGAGATTCTCATCATACGTACAATTAATTTCAATGACAGTATTTTCTATGCTGATTTTCTCCTGTAATTCTGATGATAAATTGGAAAAACAAGAAAAGAAGCAGGAGACAAATGAAAATACACTTTACTCTTTGATGTCTTCAGAAGAGACAGGCGTCGATTTTATAAACGAGGTAAAGAACAGGCCCGATTTTAACATTTTTAAATACCGGAATTTCTATAATGGTGGAGGTGTTGCCATTGGCGATATCAATAATGATGGCTTACCTGATATTTATCTAACGGCGAACATGAAGCCTAACAAATTGTATCTCAATAAGGGCAATTTTAAGTTCGAAGATATATCGGCCTCGGCTGGTGTGGAAGGAAATAAACCATGGTCTACCGGTGTGAATATGGTAGATATCAATAATGATGGTCTTCTGGATATTTATGTGAGTAACGCCGGAAATATGGAGGGTGATAATCATAATAACGATCTTTATATTAATAACGGCGACCTCACTTTTACCGAAAAAGCCAAAGAATATAACCTGGCTGAAACCGGTTTCAGTACTCATGCTTCTTTCTTTGATTATGATAAAGACGGCGACCTGGATGCTTATATCCTCAACAACAGTAACATTCCGGTAAGCAGTCTTGGATATGCCGAACAACGAAATGTTAGAGCCCAGGACTGGGAAGGAATTCCTAAGATCTTTCGCGGTGTGGGTGATATGCTATTGCGAAATGATAATGGAAAATTTGTTGATGTAAGTGAAGATGCGGGAATCTACGGAAGTTTGATTGGCTTTGGTCTTGGAGTAATGGTTAGTGACTTCAATAATGACCTTTATCCGGATATTTACGTATCTAACGACTTTTACGAAAGGGATTATCTTTATATCAACAACCAGGATGGAACCTTTACCGAAGATATTGAAAACTGGACTTCACACCTTTGTTTATCGGCTATGGGAATTGATTTTGCCGATATTAATAATGACGGTTACAACGATATTTTTATCACAGATATGCTTCCTGATTCTCAGGAAAGAGTAAAGTCTGTAATGGAATTCGAAGGTTATAACATTTTCAAACTAAAGCAGAGTAAAGACTTTTTTCAGCAGTATATACATAATACACTTCAACTCAATAATGGAAATAACACTTTCTCTGAAATCGCTCATTTTAGTGGGGTTGAAAGCACCGACTGGAGTTGGGCCGGATTAATTTTCGATATGGACAATGACGGGAATCGTGATATTTTTGTCACTAACGGGATCAATCATGACCTTACCGATCTGGATTTTGTCCAGTTTTTTGCAAATGAGATAATTCAAAAAATGGCTCTTACAGGTAAAAAGGAGGCCATTGATTCCATCATTAGTAAAATGCCGGTAACTCCTTTACCTAACTATGCATTTCAGAATACCGGAGACCTGAAATTTAAAAATTCAGCTAAAGAATGGGGACTTGGAATCCCGAGTCTGTCTAATGGTTGTGCTTATGGCGACCTTGATAATGATGGGGATCTGGACCTTGTGGTGAATAACGTGAATATGGAATCCTTTGTCTATAGGAATAATTCAGATAAGCTAAAAGACCGTCATTATCTAAGAGTTAAACTGAAAGGAAATAAAAAAAATCAGTTTGGGATTGGCAGTGTTGTAAGACTTTACCACGGAAAAGAAATTGTAGTTCAGGAACAGAATCCGTCCAGAGGTTTTCAGTCTTCCATGGATTATACAATGAATATTGGCTTGGGCAAAACCAATATTATTGATTCGCTACGGATAATCTGGCCTGATGATTCTACAGAGCTGCTTAAGGACCTTAAACCAAATCAAACTCTCGTACTTGAGCAATCCAATGCCACGGAAATTTATAAACCGAAACCGCCGGTAAAGCAGAAGCAATTACTAACTGAACTGCCAAATAACAGTTTTGATGCCCATCATGAAAATAGTTATACAGATTTTGACTATGAAGGGATGATCTCTAGAAAGCTATCGCAGGAAGGCCCCGCGCTCGCAGTCGCAGATATCAATGGTGATGGCAATGAAGATGTTTTTGTGGGTGGCGCGAAAGGACAGCCAGGAGTAATTTACCTGAATACCGGAAATGGAAATTTAAAGAAAACAACTCAGCAGGCTTTGGTGAATGATTATCTGTTTGAAGATACCGCGGCTGCATTTTTTGATGCCGATGGTGACGGAGATCAGGACTTAATGATTGGTTCCGGAGGGAATGAAATAGGAGAAGAAGTGAATTACAGGCCCCGTTTGTATTTAAACGACGGAAATGGCAGGTTTACTCCAACAACAGAGATTATCCCTTCAGTTAATCAAAACGTGGCTGTAATAGCTCCTAATGACTTCGATTCAGACGGAGATATGGATATTTTCATCGGTTCCCGAAGCATTGCTGTTAATTATGGTCTTGATCCGCAGCATTTGTTCCTTGAGAACAGAGGTGGAGGAAAATTCGCGAATGTGACAGAAAGAGTTGCATACGACGTAAAATATGCCGGTATGATTACCGATGCGATGTGGAAGGACATAGACGGGGATAGTATTCAGGATCTTGTAACCGTTTCAGACTGGGGAGCTCCACGAATTTTTAAAAATTCAGGAAAAAGACTTTCTAATTATAAAACCAATCTTAAAGATTATGAAGGCTGGTGGAATACTGTTGAAGCCGCTGATCTTGATAACGATGGCGACCAGGATCTTATAATAGGAAATAAAGGTTCAAATATTCCTTATAAAACCTCCTTTGAAAGCCCCTTGAAAATGTGGGTGAACGATTTTGACAATAATGGTACCATCGAACAGATTGTTACCAAGCAAAAAGACGGCAAGGATTATCCATTGCACATGAAGAAGGAGTTAACTTCCCAACTGGTATTCCTGAAAAAGGAAAACCTGAAGGCTTCAGATTATGCCAAAAGAACATTGCCTGAATTAATACCAAAAGAGAAATTGCATAATGCTATTGTGAAGAAAGCGGTGATTTCTGAGACTATTCTGGCAATTAATAACGGAAATGGCGACTTTGAAATAAAAGTTTTGCCGGGAAGAGTTCAGTTTTCCTGTGTTTGTGGAATTTCCTGCATGGATGTGAACAATGATGGAAATCTTGATCTTCTTATGGCAGGGAATGATTTTGAATTTAAACCTCAGTTTTCTAGACTTGATGCCAGTTACGGAAATGTTCTTTTAGGTGACGGAAAATTAAATTTTGAATGGCAGGATTACGGAAAAAGTGGATTTAGTATCAAGAGCGAAGTAAAATATCTGAAAAGTTTTAAAGACAAAAATGGAAAAACATTCGTTATAGCCGCAATTAATGATGAAAAACCTAAGATTTTTGAAGTCAGTAATTAAAAGAATTTTCACCGTCCAGATTTTAGTTTTTTGCGTTCTCGGGTGCTCTAAAAAGGAAGAAAAGTTTTTCTCTAATCCGAAAACAAAAGATTCAGGCCTGGATTTCACCAATACCCTTACCGAAACACGGGACCAGAACATACTGGATTACCTTTATTTCTATAATGGCGGCGGAGTGGCTATTGGAGACATCAATAACGATGGACTGCCAGATGTTTATTTTACCGGGAATCAGGTTAAGAATAAATTATTCCTGAATAAGGGAAATCTCAAATTTGAAGATATTACTGAAAAAGCCGGAGTAGCAGGAAATAGTACCTGGAATACCGGCGTGACCATGGCCGATGTGAATGGCGACGGATTACTTGATATTTATGTTTCGGCAGTAGTTGGAATAAATGGTTTTACCGGTCATAATGAACTTTTTATCAATAATGGTAATCTCTC
>JAGXII010000219.1 GCA_024635735.1 Christiangramia sp.
CCGCTTACCTTTATAGAATCAGGCTTTAACCTTACCGGATCGTCCGCCGAATAACCCACCGCATAGTTTATCTCTATTTTTGGAATCACTTTGAGCAACTTCTCTTTTTTATATTGAAATGGAATAGCTATCTCTTCCTGAATAATCCTGGAATTTTCAAAATCTATATGGAGTTGTTCCTCTATTTCCGAAAGGTGATTTGCGAGTTTATAAACCAGTTTTTCATCCTGCTCTGTTGCTTTTGAAAGATCAACACTAAGTTTGGGGTTAAAGATCTTGTAATAATAAATATTAAAACCATTATCCTGTATCTGAAGGTCCAGATGGGTTGGTTTATCATCTGAAATACTTTTATCCAGAGGAGTATTGATATAATTTACCGGAATTTCTATAAGCTGGGTATATGTCTTGGAAAACTGCACCAGCACCCATACCACCGCTGAAAAAACGAGGAAAAAACTAAAGGTTTTTACACTTGATCTTTTAAAAATCTTTTTTTTAGCCATTTATCTTTTTAAAAAACAACTCTGGAAATTCATCTTCCGGCTGCCTGTTCAAAATCCCGATTTTAATAGTTGAAAGCAGGAACCCATAACCATAGCCCGAAAACTGAATCACAACTGCTCTTATTGTTAATAATCCAATATAAATACTTTTATTTTTTATTGAGGCATCTGCCGCAATTAAAAGAAAATAAAAAAAATAGATGCTTATATAAAAAGTATTCCCTGTTGCCAGCATTACAGCGGCAAAGATCAGTCCAAGAATAAAAAGGCTCGGAAACCAGAAAGTGATCCTGGCAGAACCACGGTGCCATTTGTTCAAAATTGGTCGCACCATTCCGAATTTTTTTACCTGAATATAGAACTTATTCCAGTCGATCCTTCTTTTATGAAAAACAATTGCATGAGGAATAAGACAAATTTTAAAACCGGCCTTTTTTAAACGAAGACTAAGATCGGGATCCTCTCCAGGATGAATTTGACCAAATCCTCCGCTTTCCTTAAATGCCCTGCGGCTCAGCCCCATATTAAAACTGCGCGGCTGGAATCCCTTCGCACTCCTCCTGTCTCCCCTAATGCCTCCGGTAGTAAAAAAAGAGGTCATACTATAATCTATAGCCTTTTGAATATCACTAAAAGACGGATGAGAAGCATCTGGACCGCCAAAACAATCACATGGGGTTTTCGACAAAAAACCATGGACTTCCTCCAGGTAATTCTCAGGCAGGATCACATCAGAATCCAGGATAATGAAGTAACTGGCTTTTGCCTTTTTCATCCCGAAATTCCGGGAATCTCCGGGACCGGAATTTGGCTTAAAATAATAACTTATGTCAAGCTTTTCAGTATATCCCTTAACAACAGTTTCCGACTTAATACTGGAGCCATCTTCTACAATTACGATCTCGAAATCTACATTTGAACGCAGGTGAAGCATACTTTCCAGCAACTCCCTGATTTCTTCTGGGCGATTGTAAACCGGAATTATAAAGGAATATTCGGGACCCATGCAGTATATACTTTAAAAGGAAATAAGCTGAAATCTCTCTCCAAAAACAGCTAAGATTTTTAGCCATGGATCACTAAGAGATTTCAGCTTATTTTAGAATTTATTCTTCGTTTTTAACGAATGCTCCCATCACTTCCTGGCTACCTCCGGTATTAGAGAATCCGCCATCGGGATCAAGGTTTTGTAAAGTTACTTTTCTGGTAAGATCAGAAAATAGTGTGAGTGTATATTCAGCACATTCAAGCGCCGTAGCGTTTCCTAACGGAGACATTTTTTCAGCAAAAGCAATAAAGCCATCAAAGCCTTTTACTCCCTGTCCGGCAGTAGTTGGCGTTGGTGATTGTGAAATAGTATTCACCCTAACTTTTTTATCTTTTCCGAAGAAATAACCAAAGCTTCTGGCGATAGATTCCAAATATGCCTTATTATCTGCCATATCATTATAATCAGGGAATACGCGCTGCGCGGCCATATAACTCAGGGCAACAATACTTCCCCACTCATTCATCGCGTCTTTTTTGTAAAGAACCTGCATGGTTTTATGAAAAGAAACTGCTGAAACATCCCAGCCTTTGGTGGTGTATTCATAATTCATATCTGTATAATGATTCCCTTTTCGAACATTTACAGACATCCCGATGGAGTGAAGAACAAAATCTATCTTTCCGCCAAGGATTTCCATAGCCTTATCTACGAGGTTTTCAAGGTCTTCAACTTTCGTAGCATCAGCCGGGATAATCTCAGATCCGGTTTTTTCAGCCAGGTCTTTGATGCTTCCCATTCTCATTGCAATAGGTGCGTTAGTAAGCACAAATGTTCCGCCTTCTTCGTGAACTTTTTCAGCGGTTTTCCATGCGATGGAATTTTCATCCAATGCTCCAAAAATAATTCCTCTTTTCCCTTTTAACAGGTTATATGACATGTAATTTTTATTTTGTGGTTGTTAGTGTGTAAAGATAGCAAAGTTGTAGGAATATGTTATAGGCTATCAGTTATCAGAATTTAAAAAATGGAACTGAGCTAAAAAAACTTTCAGAATAATTTTTAATAATTCACGGTCATTACGACCGGAGTGAAACGAAGCGAAGCAATCTCGAACTGGAATTACGATTAATTGAGACTGCTGCAGTCGCTATGCTCCTTCGCAGTGACCCAGAGATTGATTGTTTAAGTTTTCAATTAACCTTCTTACTTCCAACTTCCTTATGTCATTGCGAGCGGAGTACAAAGGAGCGAAGCAATCTCACTATAAGAAATACAATTATATGGAGACTGCCACGCTGCACTGCGTTTCGCTCGCAGTGACACTTTATTCATTACTCAATTCTCAATACTAAAATCTAAAGTCTAGAGTCTAATTCAGCAATGCTCTGGCATGAGCTCTGGCAGATTCGCTTCTGGTGTTTCCTCCCAGCATTAATGCGAGCTCTTCAATACGGTCATTTTCTTCCAGCCGTACAATTTTGGTTTGGGTTGCGATCTCATTGTCTTCCTTGAATATCTTGAAATGAGTAGCTCCTTTTCCGGCGATCTGGGGTAAATGTGTAATGGCAATCACCTGCATATTACTACCCATTTTCTGAAGGATCTCTCCCATTTTTTGTGCGATCTCCCCCGAAACTCCGGTATCGATTTCATCAAAAATAATGGTTGGCAATTTACTTTGTGCCGCCAGAATACTTTTTACGGCAAGCATGATCCTGGACAATTCACCTCCCGAAGCTGCTTTTTTCATTTCTTTAAAGCTGCCGCCTTTGTTAGCTGCCAGATACCATTCAAGCTGGTCACGCCCATTACTAAGAAAATCATCACCCTGCTCCAGCTCTATATTGAGTCTTGCATTAGGCATCCCCAAATCCCTAAGAATCTGCTCAGTTTGTTCAATAAAAGCCGGGATGATCTTTTCACGGTTCTGATGAAGTTTATCCGCGATATTTATAAGCTTTGTTTTCTGACTTTTAATCGCTTTCTCTACTTCTGAAAGCGCTGCTTCAGCATTTTCAGTAACCGATACTTTTTCTTTAAGTTCGTTTATAATGCGTAAAAGCTCTTCAATATTTTCTGCATTATGCTTTTTCTGAAGATTATAAATCTGTTTAAGTTTCTGGTTTACCATTTCCAGTTCTTCCGGATTCGCTTCAATTCTTTCCAATGCAGCGGTCATCTCGGCTTCAAGATCATCCAGCTCAATAATCACACTTTGGATACGTTCATAAAAGCCGTCATAAGTTGAAGAGAACTGTGCTATTTTAGAAAGGTTGGAGCGTACAGATTTTAAGCTTTCCAGACTTCCAATCTCCTCCTGCTGTAAAAAATTAAGGGCTGAACTTAAATTTTCGGTAAGGTCTTCTACATTGTTCAATTCCTCATACCGCTCTTCAAGTTGTTCCAGCATTCCTTCCTGAAGGTTCGCTTCTTCCAGTTCACCTAGCAGGAAAAGATTATAATCATATTCTTTTGCCGCCTGAGATTGCTCTGCTTTAAGTTCCTCGAAACGGTTCAGTAAAAGTTTATAGTCTTTCAACTCATTCTTATATTCAATAATCACAGATTCATTTTTGGCAATGGTATCGATCACACTGAATTGGTAACTTGAATTTCCAAGGCTTAAGGTTTCATGCTGACTATGAATATCTATTAGAAATGTTCCAAGCTTTTGTAATACCGAAATTTTTACCGGAGTATCATTGATAAACGCGCGTGATTTTCCGGAAGGGAGAATTTCTCTTCTAATAATACTATTGGCCTCATAGTCCAGATCTTCTTTTTTGAAGAACTTTTCCAGTTTATAAGTGGAGATAGTAAATGTGCCTTCGATCACACATTTCTTTTCAGAATTCCTGATGGAACTAAAGTCTGCCCTGTCACCCAGCAACAGTCCCAAGGCACCAAGCATAATAGATTTTCCTGCGCCAGTCTCACCAGTAATTATGGTAAAACCAGGTTGAAGATGAATGTTTATATCTTCAATCAGGGCGTAATTCTTAATAGAAAGAGATGTTAGCAAATCGCTTAAAATTTGTGCTAAATATACGTGAGAAATAAATTGAAATCAACCAAAAAGCTTATTGAATCGCCCTCCAGTTTTTTGAATAACGTGGTGCAATATAATTAAGGGTTTCCACAAGATCTGCACTTTGGAATGCCGGGCCGCCTGTATAGATCTTAGTGATCTCTTCAGCTTTGGCATCAAAGAAAATACGCAATAGAAGTGAATTATTTCTCCTGCGATTCATCACCTCCAGCTTATCCAAAGCTGCGGCAATTGCCTGTTTACCCGCAATGATATCTTCGTGCATAACATCGAGTCCCAGGCGGTGATAATCATACATGGCTTCTCGATATTCTGCATAGGTGTTGGCCAGTAAATCTGCATTCAAACGAAAGCGCGAGCGTTGCCCATCGGAAGCTCTCCACCCCTGTGAGTTACCCTGCTGGGCGGTGGTTACAATCCTGTTAGCCTCTTCAAAATAAGGCGTTCCACCCTGCAGCTCAAAGGTATCGGCATCTAAACCTAAAATGGTATATACGTAATAAGATATAACAGAAATAAGATTGGAGTTATATGAGTTTGCACTGTAGTTAAGAGGTTGATATTCCCTGTAATTAAAGCTTAACTGTTCATCGTTAAAATTAAATACAGGAGTGATCATAGATGTTCCGTAAACCGGTCTTGAAGATTGTATCTGAATACTTCCATTAAAGCTTTCACCCTCAAAGCTGGTGATAGTAATGAACATACTGCAGTTAATACGCTCCTGGGACTGAAATTTACGCTCAGTCCAGTTGGTTTTATTTACAAATTCAGTCAGAGACCTTTGCAGGGTTTTAAATACCGAAAGATTTGCCTGTCCAGTCTGCTCGGCATTCACTATCACCTCACAATTGAGCTGCTGTGCAGTCGCAAATTGCATTGTGAAAAAACAGAATATGACTATTAAAATGTTACGCATTAAGCAAATCTATAATTTCTTTGAGAATATCTTTTGCCACTTCTTCCTTGGTCTTAAGGTCAAAATCTTTCTGGCTGTCAGGATATATAATGCTCACCTTGTTGGTATCGCTCTTAAATCCTGCTCCTTTATCTCTAAGTGAATTTAATACAATAAAATCAAGATTCTTTCTTTTGAGCTTATTTCTTGCGTTTTCAACTTCGTTATTAGTCTCCAGTGCGAAACCAATAAGAATTTGATCTTTCTTTTCAGCTCCAAGGCTCGCAAGAATATCCTCGGTCTTCGTTAGCTCTATATTCAGAGTTTGATCAGATTTTTTGATCTTCTCTCCGGCCACAGTCTTTGGCTTATAATCTGCAACTGCAGCGGCCGCGATGCACACGTCAGCAGCTTTGAAATTGGAATGAACAGCCTCATACATTTCATGAGTACTGGTCACCCTGACAAGGATAATATTAGGATTCTCAGTGCTTAAATGTGTAGGCCCCGAAATAAGATGAACCCGAGCACCTAATCGAGCAGCTGCTTCGGCAAGCTCATATCCCATCTTTCCGCTGGAATGATTTCCAATAAAACGCACGGGATCTATTGCTTCGTATGTTGGGCCGGCCGTAATAAGAAAGTTTTTTCCTTTAAGCGGTAAATTCTTTGAGAAGTAATCTTCAATAAATTCTATGATTTCCTCAGGTTCTGCCATTCTTCCTTCTCCATATAGTCCGCTGGCAAGCTCACCACTTCCGGGAGGAATTACAATATTCCCAAAGCCTGCCAGAGTATGCAAACTGTTTTTAGTAGAAGGATGCCTGTACATATCGAGATCCATTGCCGGAGCGAAAAAAACGGGGCATTTTGCAGAAAGGTAGGTAGCGAGTAAAAAGTTATCACTGTTCCCTGCAGCCATTTTTGAAAGTGTATTGGCAGTAGCAGGGGCTATAAGCAAGAAATCGGCCCATAGGCCGAGTTCAACATGATTGTTCCATTTAGCATTTTCGTCTTCTTCATCGGTAAATGATGAAAAGACCTCATTCTTAGATAAGGTAGAAAGAGTAAGCGGAGTAATAAATTCTTTGGCGGCCGGGGTCATTACAACCTTAACATCGGCTCCAGCTTTTATGAATAAACGTACTAAATATGCAGTTTTATACGCGGCAATACCACCGGTAATACCTAATAATACTTTTTTGCCCTTAAGTACAGACATCATATAGCCCGATTCTAATCTTCGGTGTCTTTTGTATTTCTCCAGTAAATTTTATCGTCTAACCATTCCTGAATTGCCAGCGATTGTGGTTTTGGCAATCTTTCGTAGAACTTAGAGACTTCAATTTGATCTTTATTTTCAAAAATCTCATCAAGAGAATCGTTATAAGTAGCAAACTCATCTAATTTCTCAAGCAATTCCTTTTTTATTTCAGAATTGATTTGAGTAGCTCTTTTCGCAACGATCGAAATAGCTTCGTAAATATTTCCGGTGGGTCCATCTACTAGATTCTTATTAATCGTAGTTGTATTTACCGGTGCACCAATCTTTTTAAAATCCATCATACCTAAATTAAAAGTTCTGTAACCTTGTGTCTATATCCTTAAGAGATTCCTCCAATTGTGGAATATACTCTCCTTCAGGATAATATTTTATATAAGAACTGGAAAATTCTTTTGCTTCTTCCAGCCTGTCTTCCATTAAATTCTGATAACTGTTGATCGCCAGTTTATATGCCGAGTCAAATCTGTAAAAATAAGCTGCTTCTCTAAAAGGTGATCCCGGATAATCTGCCAGGAAATTTGTAAAAGAAGCGATAGCCGCTTTATAGTACTGTGTTTTATGATACTGCTTAGCAATATTATAAGCTTTTTCCTCAAGTTTCACCTGTAATTCTGCAGCCATTTTATTGGCTTCTTCTGCAAATTCTCCGTCAGGATAGGTGTTTAAATACACCTGAAGTTCCTCAATGGCTTTATAAGTATCGGTTTGATCCAGGTTATATTTTGGTGAAAGGTAATAATAACTAGCCGCTCTCTTAAATGCCGCATCCTCTGCCTTTTCACTGGAAGAGTAAAGCTGAAGGAATCTTTGAAAATCAAATGAAGAAAGATAATAATTACCAAGGCGATAATCTATATCTGCCACCATATAAGTAAGTCTCTGTCCCTGTGGTTTCCCGCGAAATTCAGGTTCTATTTGTTCAAGCAATCTGGAAGCCTTACGTAACTTCTTATTGCTGTTTTCTTCAATTCCCTGATTATATAATTCTTCTGCCTGGGCATATTTCGGAGCAGTTTCTTTGCTTTTAAGCAATTGCTGATATTCACTGCAAGACAGCGTCATCATTAGCAGGCCTAAAACAAGAATTCCTTTTTTCATGATACGTAAAAACATCTGGCAAAAATACATTTTTTGTGACTATAAAAAAAACTTTCCTAAACTACAGGAATAACCTGTTTTTAAAAGGTTTATTGCAGATAGAAAGCTTTTTTGAAAAATTAATTTCCCAAAAGAACTAGAAATTATCCATAAATGAGTTGATACGATCCTGTAAAATCTCACTTGCTTCCACAAGTGGCAGCCTTAAATTATTGCTGATCATTCCTTTTTTAAGGAGCACAGCTTTAATACCGGCCGGGTTTCCTTCCGCGAAGATAAGATCTATCAAAGGTGCAATTTTATAATGAAGTTTATAGGCTTCTGAAGCTTTTCCCTGGAGACCCAGGCGTACCATTTCTGAAAAATCTTTTGGCAGACCCTGACCAATAACCGAAATCACTCCTTTTCCCCCCGCAAGAACCATGGGCAAAGTAATCATATCGTCTCCTGAAATAACTTTAAAATCTTTAGGCACCATGTTAATTAGCCTCATTGCCTGGACCATATCCCCGGCAGCTTCTTTAACTCCTATCACATTCTTTACTTCCCGGGCTATACGGTTCACTGTTTCCGGTAAAATATTCGACGCGGTTCGCCCAGGAACATTATAAAGGATAACAGGAAGCGGTGAAGCTTCGGCTACTGCCTTGAAATGCCTGAAAATACCTTCCTGGGTAGGCTTATTATAATATGGTGATACCGATAGAATAGCATCAAATCCAACAAGATTTGTAGTGGTAAGTTCCTCTATTATGGCAGCAGTATTATTACCACCTATACCAAGTACCAATGGTAATTTACCGGCATTTGCCTTAACAACTTCAGCTTTTATAATTTCCTTTTCTTCACGCTTAAGAGTAGCGCTCTCAGCTGTTGTACCTAATACAACAAGATAATCAATGCCATTTTCTATCTGGTCTTTTACCAGACCTGAAAGTGCTTCGGTATCAACCGATAAATCTTCCTTAAAAGGTGTAATCAATGCTACTCCCGTACCAATAAAGGCTTCCATCAATTCGTATAGTTTAAAATTTTTAAATATTTCAATGTTTCCTGCTGAAAAATCTTAGTGTCTCTGACATCAATTTCTATATCGAAAATATTAAAAACATCTTCCTTTTTTCCAATTTTAACCGAAGCTTTGGTGGATGCTACCAGTAAAGCTCCTAAGTAGGAATTCTCATCAAAATCACAGATCAGGAAATTAAAACTGCTTTCAATAAAGTTCCTTATTTCTTCAGATTTAAATTTTCCAAAAAGACTAATGTCTTCAGCATTTAAAATTGCTGCATCCAGTTCAGGTGGTTTTGTTTCCTTAAGATCACAGACAATTATTTTAAGATTCTCTTTTTTAATACCAGCCTGTTCAAAAAGTGATCTATAATCCTTTAAAAACCTTAGACTTTTAGCATCAATAATCAAACCTGCGTTTTCTGTATCTAGGGTCTCCGATGGCGTTTTAGAGAAACCAGAGATCTTTTTTCTTAGAATAATTCTTTTAAGATTCACAGATTACCAGGCTTAAATTGGTGAGGCAAATGTAAATATTAATTAGGAATCGCAATGGAGTGAAAGGTTTGAAGCAAACTACAAATATGGGAATTTAACAGGTTTGTATATTTTGTGAAATGAGAAAGCTTAAACCAGGTTGATAAGACGTAATTTTTTTTCTCTTGTGGCAAAGAAATAGAATGCGAGAAGAACGGCACTATACCTTAAGAGAACTTCAATAAAAGATACGCTGGTACTGCGTAAATAAAACACCGCCATATCCCTGAAAACATCTGCAAAAACAATAGCCATAACCAGTGTAATAAAATAAACCGATTTACGGGAATAGGAATTTAGATAATAAATAAGACCTATCACGGCGAGCACAAGAAGATTGACGTAATAAAGGGAATAAAATCCAAACTCCACGATACCTGAAATATGCACTTCCATTTCCTGTAAATGGCCGGAGAGGAAATATGCGTTTGCCACAATTAAAATAATGAAGAAACTAAGTATGAACTTATTTGCGGTTTCCCTTTTGGTATACTTTAAAGCCTCCCTGTATAAAAAAATATAAGCCACCATACTAAAAACCATAGAGAGCATATATACCACTTTCTCCTGATCAAAAAATCGAAAAAGAGCTGTACACAAACTTAAACTTAAAAACGCATTAAGATTAATATTAGTAAAGTCAAGCTTTCTATAAAAACCGATAAAAAAAGGAAGATAAACCAGGAATTCAGTAAAATCAACTAACCAGTCAATTTCTCTAATTACACCATATAAATTTAAAAGTAAAATTGGTAATGATGCAAGCACAAAAATTCTGCGATAGTTCATGGTTTCTTGAATGGTCGGCTAAATATAAAAAAGATATCGACATGTTATCAAAACATTAAACATTTGTGTAATTAATGTTAAAATAATAACGAAAAATGCTATTTTTTAAAAAAAATTATAGAGGTCAGTAGTTAATTGCATATAATTTGACTGTGATATACTTTATCC
>JAGXII010000220.1 GCA_024635735.1 Christiangramia sp.
ATCTATGATCTGCCATTTTTCTCTTTGGGCGGCAACCTTTTCTTTATCCAGGAATGCCAGGTTTATCTCTTTGGAACGTATATCGATAAGCCCCGTATCATCTAAAAGATAGTTAACGGAGTTGAGAAGAAATTCCTTATTTCCATAGGTATTTCCGGTATATCTCTGGAATCCGAGCTCTAGCGGTTTACCTCCCTGCAAATCATTTTTGATAACGTCTCCGTCTGAAATCACTATCATTTTAGTTTCTTCACTTTCTTCTTTCGGATCACTTAATTTAAATGGCTTGACCCTGTTTTTGTAGACCGATTTAAATTTTCCTTCCAGCAATACCGCCAAAGCCTGTTCACCATCTTTATAAGTACTTACATCTGGTTTCTGCCCTACCATATCAAGGTTTATCTGTACAGGGACACCTTCTAACTTTGTTCTTGGAGAACTGCTAAGCAAAACAGTTTTATTAACCTTATTGGCCAGTGTGTCAATAGGATTAGCGTATTCAAACTTTACCGCCTCGATGTTGTTGATAATGGGGTTTTCGCCGGGTGAATTTGTTAGCGGACTGTAGAACCACGGATATGGATTAAATCTCGTATTATTCCCGCTACCGCTGGCCAGGATTATTGGAGCAGAGTAGAGGTCGTTTACAAGCGAGGGATTGATTCTAACGCCATAAGAGAAAAAGTAATCACCTAGGTTTAAATTTCTTGGAAGTGCTATCGCGGTGCCTCGTTCATTTAAAAGGCTATCGGTTTCCATATTGGTAACCTCGGCAAGCCACATCATTTTCCCACCTTTCATTAAATATTGATCGAGGACAAATTTTTCCTTTTCGGAAAATGGCTGCGTAGGTTTAGGGTCTATCACCAGATCATATTTTCCAAGATCTTCCAGTGTTTTTTCGGGATTGGAAGAAACCGAATCCAGGGTAAACGGAGCGATAAAATAATACTCCTGTATGGTCTTTATAAAATCTGCAATTCTCGCATCTGGTAATTCACCATTTCCGCGCATGATCGCGATCTTCTTTTTCCGTGAATAAATGAGTTTTCCTAATCCGTTCGCAAGCGCATATTCCAGCTGTTGAACAGAAGCTGTCACCCTTTCCTCATCTGTAGAGCCAATTTGATTTTTAAGCAGTGGAATCTTTACTGTTTTGTTTCTATAATTCGCGATCGCCCATGGAAAAATGATACTCTCGCTGTTCTTTCCGTTTTCCTGCACATTTAGACGGGCGGGAGTCATTCCCATTTTATAGAATTGCTCTGCCACCGCATTGGCATCATCTCCTTCTTCCAGCGGATTGATGAAATTAAATTTTATATTTCGGTTATAGGCTGAAAATTCTTCCAGCATTTGCCTTGTTTCATTCCGAAGTCGGCGAAATTCTGAAGGAAAACTTCCTTCAAGAAACACATCAAAAATTACCGGTTGATCTACATCGGCAATGATCTCTTTTGCGGCAGGAGAGAGGCTGTATCGTTGATCCTGCGTGAGGTCTAATCTCCAGTAAAATTCTGAAGCCAGGAAGTTCGCGGCAACAAGAATTACCACAAGAATTAGTAAAGATTTTATTTTCCCCTGTTTCTTCACTAACGCCTGTTTTTTGATAAGGAAAGGTTGATTTCAGTAAGTTTCAGAAATAAAAATATCAGACTGAAAAAATAGATCAGGTCCCGGGTGTCGATTACTCCGCGGCTGATACTTTGATAATGAAAACTAATTCCGAAGGATTCCAGGATATAGGAAGAGCTCCCGAAAATACTGGTTTCACTAATTCCTTCAAAACCAAAATAGCATATAAAACAAAGAAAGACTCCCAGCAAAAATGAAACGATCTGGCTGGAGGAAAGGCTGGATGAAAAAATGCCAATAGCCGCATAACATCCTGCCAGAAATAGTAATCCCAGATAGGATCCTAAAGTCGCGCCAATATCTAAGTTTCCTGTTGGTCTACCCAATTCACTTATAGTAAAGACGTATAAAATGGTAGGAATTATGGCCAGAATTACAAGAATAAGAACTCCAAGATATTTACCCAATATTAGCTTCCAGAGGCTGATAGGTTTAGTAAGCAAAATTTCCATAGTTCCCATTCTTTTCTCATCGGCCAGAGTTTTCATGCTTATGGCAGGAATAAGAAAAATAAAAATCCATGGTGACAGGGTGAAAAAAGGTTTAAGATCGGCAAAACCGCTGTCCAGTATATTATAACCTCCGCTAAAAACAAAGAGAAAAAGCCCGCAGATTAAAAGAAAAAGTCCAATCACCAGATACCCTGTTAGGGAGGAGAAGAAGGACTGTATTTCTTTATTTAAAATGGCAAGCATACTTTCAATTATCAATTATCAATTATCTGTTACCTGTTGTCTGTTGTTCGTTGTCTGTTGTTCGGTGTCTGTTGTTTGTTGTCTCTTTTATTGTCATTTCGACCGCAGGGAGAAATCTAATATCTATAATCTAATATCTCAATACTAACATCTCATATCTCAATACTAATTACTCAAGACTAACTACCTTATCAACACTCCAGGCTTCCGGCTTTTCATTGAACAGAACTTTTGTATTGGCCCAGACATTTTTAAAAAGCTCAGAATTCCTGTAATTTTCAAGTGCATTTTCATCTTTCCAGTAACTATACGTGAAAAAACGATTTGTATTGTCTTTATCCCGATAGAGTTCTAAGAATTCGCAGCCTTCAAAACCTCTGATCCTGAATTTATTTTCTTCAAAATTAGCCAGAAACTCTTGGATCTTATCTTCCTGAAAGCCCATTTTCACTATTCTAACAAACATCTATTCAAAATTAATGGTTACCGTGTCCCTGTTTTCTAAACCGAATAAAGTGGAAGCACTTCCCACTGTGGTTGGATTACTTTTATAAATAGCAAGCTCGATATATCCTGCCGAATTGAAAACCGCAAGTTTCTTACCATCCTCTTCCTTACGCTGATCTTTCTCCACATTAAAATTAATGGCGTGGCTGTAAGTCTCATGGATCTCGTCAAACTTTACACTTCTGGCTTTTATAGAGAAATCTCTTCCTTTTCCAACATTATCAAAAAGTTTACGGGAGATATTGGTGATCACATTTCCGTAATTATCAATATAAATCACATGACCAATAATTTGATTTTTATCTGAATTAACGATAGGCTCAAACTGCTTTAGATACTTAATTTCACTAACGCTTTTACCTATCACTTCCAGGGTACCGCCACGGGCTAAATGACAGGCAACTTTTACAAAGACATCCAACACCGGAAAGTTGGTTTCAATTTTACCGTGAATATTTATTTCAACAATTTTTTCGGGTTTGATTTCAGAAGCCAAAAGGGAAAGAATCCCGTTATTGGCACAAATAAAATAATGCTCGTCCAGTTTAACCGCCAGATGTTTGTTTTCCGGAGTCAGTTCTGAATCTATCCCAATGATATGAATACTTCCCTTTGGAAAACTCTTGTAGGCATTCTTAATAATATATGCGGCCTCACTAATATGAAATGGAGCAACAGAATGTGAAATATCAACAATTCTTACATCACTAAGTTCGCTGTAAATAGCCCCTTTAACCGCGCCAGCGAAATAATCCTTTTCCCCGAAATCGGTTGTTAAAGTAATGATTGCCATAGGCGATTGTTAATATTTTTTTAAACTGAGACTGGTTATTTTCCTTAAGTTTGTATAGAAGGCGAATATAAATTTATTTTTAGTGATTCGCTTCGGCTGAAAGGTAAAAAATCAGCGAAAATTTAGTTTCAAAATTAGGATATTGAACAACGAAGGACAAATAATTGCAACTTAAAAAATCTCTTATGCTTCAACTTAAAACCCAAAGCTTTTGAACGAACTTCTAATCGAACTCTCAGAAATTAGCCCACGTGAATTTTTCGGGCAGCAAAATGAACACATTGAACTTTTAAAGACATATTTTCCCAAGCTTAAAATAGTCGCCAGAGGTAGTAAAATACGCGTTTTTGGTGATGAGGAAATGCTTGAGGAATTTGATAAGCGTTTTTCGATGCTTATGGATCATTTTGCAAAATATAATAAACTAGATGAGAATACGATTGAGCGTGTTCTAACCAGTGAGAGTGAAGAAGATTACGAAACTTCAAAGGAAAGCGGGGAAACCCTGGTCCATGGAGTAAGCGGCAAGGCAATTAAAGCCCAGACAGCCAATCAGCGTAAAATGGTTGAGCTTTCTAAAAAGAATGATCTCGTTTTCGCCATTGGTCCTGCAGGTACAGGAAAAACTTATACCGGGGTGGCTCTGGCGGTAAAAGCTCTAAAGGAAAAACAGGTAAAAAGGATCATTTTAACCCGTCCGGCAGTGGAAGCAGGAGAGAATCTTGGTTTTTTACCCGGGGATCTAAAAGAGAAACTGGATCCTTATATGCAGCCTTTATATGATGCTTTACGTGATATGATTCCGCATGAAAAACTGGAGACTTTTATTGAAAAAGGAATCATCCAGATTGCTCCACTTGCTTTTATGCGGGGACGCACACTGGATCATGCTTTTGTAATCCTTGATGAAGCGCAGAACACCACCCATGCCCAGATGAAAATGTTTCTTACCCGTATGGGGAAAAGCGCAAAATTTGTGATCACCGGAGATCCGGGACAGATAGATCTTCCGCGTAGGGTGATTTCAGGTTTGAAGGAGGCACTTCTTATTTTAAAAGATGTACGTGGCGTAGGGATTGTTTATCTGGACGATAAGGATGTGATTCGTCACAGGCTGGTGAAAAAGATCATTTCAGCATATAAAACAATTGAACACACAGATTAATACAAAATATTAAGCTCTTTATGAGTAATACAATAATCAAGACAAATTTTAATTTTCCCGGTCAGAAATCAGTTTATAAAGGAAAGGTTAGAGATGTATATTTCTTAGAAAATGACCTTCTGGTTATGATCGCTACAGACAGGCTTTCAGCATTTGATGTGGTGATGCCAAAAGGAATCCCTTATAAAGGCCAGATTCTTAATCAAATTGCTACTAAAATGATGGAGCAAACAAAGGATATTGTTCCTAACTGGCTTGAGGCTACTCCAGATCCCAATGTGGCGGTTGGCAGAAAGTGTGAGCCTTTTAAAGTGGAAATGGTGATTCGAGGATACCTTTCCGGACATGCGGCTAGAGAATATAAAGCAGGGAAAAGAAGTCTTTGCGGAGTTGCCATGCCCGAGGGAATGAAAGAAAATGACAGATTTCCTGAACCTATTATTACTCCGGCTACCAAGGCCGAGCATGGCGATCATGACGAAGATATTTCAAGAGAAGATATTCTTAAAAGGGGGATTTTTTCTGAAAAAGATTATAATAAACTCGAAGATTATACCCGAAAACTTTTTAAAAGAGGAACGGAAATCGCTGCGAAACAGGAATTGATTTTAGTAGATACCAAATATGAATTCGGAAAAACTTCTGAAGGAGAGATCGTACTCATCGATGAGATCCATACTCCCGATTCTTCAAGGTATTTCTATATGAAAGGATATCAGGAAAGACAGGAAAGAGGAGAGGCTCAAAAACAACTTTCTAAAGAATTTGTTCGCCAGTGGTTAATTTCCAATGGTTTTCAGGGTCTGGAAGGCCAGAAGGTTCCGGAAATGAGTGACGGGTATATTGAAACGGTTTCTGAAAGGTATATTGAGTTATATGAAAATATCACCGGGGAGAAATTCAAAAAAGCGGATGTTTCTGATATCGATTCCAGAATCCGACATAATGTCGAATCCTATTTAAAATAGCTCCGTTTTCATCAAATTTTTAGAAAAGAGTGCACAATTATATTAAATTTTCACTTTTTATGTTCTTTTAACCTGGCATTCCTTTTCTAATTGCTCCCGATTTAATATTTTTAGGATCTATAGCCGGTTTTTCCGGCTCTTGTCTTATAAACCAACATTAAATTATGAGTAATTATCACATTAAGAATCTGGAAGAGTATTTCCAGGTTTACCGCAAATCTGTAAGAGAACCTGAAAATTTCTGGCAGGAAATTGCCGAAGAGCATTTTGTATGGAGAAAAAAATGGGATAATGTATTAAGCTGGGATTTTTCAAAACCAGAAGTAAAATGGTTTGAAAATGCAGAACTCAATATTACCGAAAATTGCATCGATCGTCACCTGCTTACAAAAGGAGATAAAACAGCTATCATATGGGAGCCTAATGATCCCAGCGAAGAAGCGAAACATATTTCATACAGGGAGCTTCATAAAAAAGTAAACCAGTTCGCGAACGTGCTAAAGGATCATGGGATCCAAAAAGGAGACAGGGTATGTATTTATTTACCAATGATTCCGGAGCTCACATATGCCTTGCTGGCGTGTGCAAGAATTGGGGCAATTCATTCAGTCGTATTTGCAGGGTTTTCCTCATCGGCTTTAGCGACCAGAACTCTGGATGCCGATTGTAAGATGATGATTACTTCTGATGGTTCTTTCCGAGGAAATAAAACAATTGATTTAAAAGGAATAGTGGATAAAGCGCTGGAGGAATGCCCGGATGTTGAAACAGTTCTTGTGGTGAAGCGTACAGGAGCTGATATTAATATGAAAGAAGGCCGGGATAAATGGCTGGAACCACTAATGGAAAAGGCCTCAGGAAATTGTGAGGCGGAAATTATGAATGCCGAGGATCCGCTATTTATTCTTTATACTTCCGGATCTACTGGACGACCTAAAGGAATGCTTCATACTACTGCAGGATATATGGTGTATACTGCTTATACCTTCAAAAACATTTTTAAATATGAAAATGACGATGTGTACTGGTGTACGGCCGATATTGGCTGGATTACCGGGCATTCTTATATAGTGTACGGTCCGCTGGCGAATGGTGCCACAACCCTGATGTTTGAAGGGGTGCCTTCATACCCCGATTATGGACGTTTCTGGGAAGTTATTGATAAACATAAGGTAAATCAGTTTTATACGGCTCCTACTGCTATAAGGGCGCTGGCGAAAAAGAATCTTGATTTTGTAGATAAATATGATCTTTCCAGCTTGAAAGTATTGGGAACCGTAGGGGAGCCTATTAATGAGGAAGCATGGCACTGGTATAATGATAATATTGGTAAGGGGAAAAGTCCGATAGTTGATACCTGGTGGCAAACAGAAACCGGTGGGATTATGATCTCTCCAATTCCGTTTGCAACTCCAACCAAGCCTACTTTCGCAACCCTGCCTTTTCCCGGAGTACAGCCGGTATTAATGGACGAAAACGGGGACGAGATCAAAGGAAATCAGGTTGATGGCCGTCTTTGCATAAAATTCCCCTGGCCATCTATGGCAAGAACTATTTGGGGTGATCATGATCGCTATCGAGACACGTATTTTTCAGCTTTTGAGAACAAATATTTCACCGGTGATGGAGCTCTCCGCGATGAGGTTGGCTATTATCGAATTACAGGTAGGGTAGATGATGTGATCATTGTTTCGGGTCACAACCTTGGAACTGCGCCAATTGAAGATGCTATCAATGAACATCCTGCCATAGCAGAATCGGCGATAGTTGGTTTTCCACACGAGGTGAAAGGAAATGCGCTATACGGATTCGTTATTCTGAAGGAATCCGGAGAATACAGAAATCAGGACAATCTTCGAAAAGAGATCAATCAGCAAATTGCGGATAAAATAGGACCTATTGCCAAACCCGATAAAATACAATTTGTAGAAGGACTTCCTAAGACGCGAAGTGGTAAGATCATGAGGCGTATTTTAAGAAAGATAGCTTCGAATGACACTTCTAACCTTGGAGATACTTCAACTTTATTGAATCCGGAAGTGGTGGAAGAAATTATTAAAGGATCTTTATAAAATCATTTTTTACTTTATATTACAGGTCTAAATTTTAATAAAAAATCAATGAAAAAAATTGTTATTGTTCTCTTTTTGATGCTTTTTGGTTTTACTCAGGCACAACAGTCTCCTTATATAAGTGATAACGGATTATTTATCTTTAATAAGAAAGATAATTCTCCTGATAAATATACGGGATCTCCTTATTATGAAGACGATTTTATTCCGGGGACTATTATAGATGAAAAGGGGAGAACTCAGGCTGCATCGTTAAGATATAATGCCCTCGACCAGACTGTAGAAATTAAATTAGAAGGTCAGGGCGACAAGGTAGTAACCCTTCCTAAGGTATCCAGTCTTACCTATTCTTTAGATGGTTATACATATTTTATTGATAATTTGAATACCGATAAGGGATATATAAATTCCTATTTTGCTCGTTATTACGATGGAGAAGAAGTTTCTTTTATAGGTCATCCTTACGTAGATGTGGCCCCGGGGCGAGAGGCAAATAATGGATATGAAAAGGCCAAGGCACCTCGTATAAGAGTAATTATGGATTACTTTATTCAGGTGAATGATGGCCAGTATCAGGAAGTACGGCTTAAAGAAAAAGATTTCGCGAAAATTTTTAAATCAGATCGTATGGAAAAATACATGGACGATCATAAGATAAAATCTGAACAGGATGTTGTAGAGATGCTAAAATTTTATGAGCAGAACTCTTAATCTTTCTTCAATAGTTTAGTTTAAAAAAGCCTTCAATTTGAAGGCTTTTTATTTAAAATTTAAGACGTAAAAGTTTTTTTGTGGTTAGGTCATTCGGTTTTACAATCCTGCCAAGTAATTTCATAAATATAATGGCAGTGATATAGGCATCCCCGGAAGCCGTATGCCTGTCGGTTAACTCAATATTGTAGGCTTCGGCGATCTCATCTAAGGAATAAACTTTATCCCGGTCTATAAGATTTGTCATTATGCGGGTTTTTTTATACAAAATGGCAGTATCAATTACCGGATTTTTTAGTTTTGGAAGATTATGCCTTTTGAGCATCTTATTCACCATTTTAATATCAAATCCCGCATGGTGAGCAACAAGCACTGAATTCTTTATATATCTTAGAAATATCTCTATTGCTTCAATTTCCGAAACTTTATCATACTTATCATTTTGAATGATTCCGTGGATCTTTACGGTAGCCGGATTAAATTTGGTTTGTTCTAAATAGAGCTCTAGATTTTCCCTGATATCGATACTTTTATTTTTAACGATGACTGCACCCATACTGAGGATTCTATCATTTTCAAAATCAAAGCCTGTGGTTTCAGTATCAAAAACCACAAATTTTACATTTGAAATATCTTCAGGTATTTTCTCATCAAATGAGGCTGAATATTCCTGCCAGAAGTCTGGGAGATCGGCAGGAATTTCTTTTTTCTTAAACCAGTTAAACATCATAAGTAATAGGCGGTCTCAAACCTGACCTTTATAAGTTCCTGAATTTCTTTAATGGTTTTAAAGCAGCGTTTTAGTTTTATTTGATCTTCCTTACCAAGACTTTCAAGGTTAATAAAACGCCCGCTGTCTTTGTTTAGCAGCCCCTGCTTGGTTCTGAATTTTATAAGTGCTTTTGAAGAATATGCTGCCGCCTGGTAAATCTCCTTATTATTAGGTTCTAGCTGGGCGAGTTTTTCAAACCTTTCTGCCGTATTGCTAATATTTTTTACCCGGTGTTCCAGAATAAGTAGCCGGGCTACATCGGTTAATGGCATAATCCCTCTTTTTTTGATATCAAAAAGATCTTTTTTCTCTCCATCCTGTTCTACAAGGAACTGTCGGAAAAACCCTAAGGGAGAAGGATTTCTAAGGGCCTGTGCAGCCAGTCTGTTCAGAAAATTGCGGTTGCCTTTTAGGATATCAAATATATGATCGGAAATTGAATTGGTTAATCGCACATCTCCATAAGAAATATTGAAATCAAAAAATATCTGGCAAAGCAAAATTTCATCATTGCCTGAAGTAGTTACCCATTTAGAAAACTGATTTTTCCATTCAGTAACTGAAAGACAATATTTTGGATTCCTCGCTATCATATCGGCCGGGCAAAATTCATAGCCAATGATATTTAATCTTTTTGTGACCTTTTTCGCCAGTAATAGAAAATAGTCTCTAATTTCTTCAATCTTATCTTCCGGAACATCTTCAAATACCAGTGCGTTGTCCTGATCGGTATGCAATAATTGCTCTTTTCTACCCTGGCTTCCTAAAGACATCCATGCAAATTTCGCTGGGGGAGGAGTATCCATTTTCTCAAGACACCGGTCGATCGTTCGTTTAATGGTGGCGTCATTCAGTTCAAAAATAATTTTTGAAACATGGGTTAGCGGGATATTACTTTTTAGATAGCCCTCCAGCAGGAACATGATCTTGCCTCGTATTCTTTTTAGTTTCCGGGTGCTGCTGGCCCGGTTAATTGCTTTCATTAAAACCGAAGGATTATTTCCCTGTGACACCATGATATCATGCTCTGAGATAATTCCTTTTACTTTTGTATTGGGGGTACCATCCTTAGTAATGCATATATGATTGATATTGTGTTTCATCATGGTTAATTGAGCCTGGGCCATCGTAATCCCTTTAGAATAACATATTACCGGAGATTTCATGATTTCACTTACGGGTTTCTCAATTCCCATTTTACCGGTTACCACCAGTTCACGGAAATCTACATCGGTAACAATTCCCACAGGAGCTTCATTTTCCACGACTATTACAGAACCAACTTTTCTTTTACTCATCAATACGGCCGCCTTTTTTATACTGGTTTCGGGTGATACTTTAACCATTTTCTTTACGATAGGCACGGGTTGAAGGTCATAAAGAGCTTCCTTCTGAAGGGAAACTTCGCTTTCGTCAGAAACTAGTTTACCCCTGTTTTCTGTGGAATATGGATTACGGGTATTCGAAGCGAAACTTTCCATTAAAAAATTCCCAACCTGTGGATTGCTAATAGTAAAGGGTTTAAAATCTTCCAGCGGAATCGCGTAGATCAGGCTTTCCTCATCAGTGATTGCATTGATTTGATAATTTTCCTTTGCGAAAAGCGGTCGTAATCCAAACACATCGCCTTCATCACATTTGTCAATAGTTTCAGGTTGATTATTAAGATCACTTTTTTGAAGATCCACAGCTCCTTTCTGAACAATATAAAAGTAGTCGTGCATGGAATCGCCTTTTGAAAATATGTATTTCCCTTTTTCGAAATACAATACTTTCACGCTCACGGCAATACCCATTAACTCGTTAGGATCCAACAATGAAAAAGGAGGGAAGTCATTCAGGAAATCTGCTATTCTGGCTGCAATAGTATTACTCATACCTCAAATTTATCTAAATAAGTCAAGGTTTATATATTTTCGGAATAAAATCGGTCATCCCTTTTCAAATTTCGATCTTATAGTCCTTAATTAATTTTAAAATGATCTTTTCAGTTTCCGAAAGCTTTGCATAACCCGGTTGGGAATCGTCTTTAATCTTTTTAAAATAAGGTTTGATCTCTCCGGTTTCATAGGTTTCCACCACTTTGGGATGAACATAATAGCTACGGCATACCGCCCGGGTATTTCCAAGACCTTCAGCAGCCGAATCATATGCGCTTAAAATATTCTTCTTTTTTTCTTCTTTATTTTCTGTATAACCAATATTGCGAAGTGTTTCAAAAAAAATCTTTGTGGCAGACCAGGTTCTGAAATCTTTTGCAGAATATATTTCACCACTTATTTCATGAATATATTCGTTAATCATTCCACTCTCAACCAATTGTTTCTGGCCATTCTCGTCATAAAATTTGAACAGCTCCCAGCCTGGAATTTCTTCACATTGGTTAATAAGGTCTATCAGTTTTTTATTTTCGACGGTAATAGAATGTTTTTTTCCTTTTTTTCCAACGAACTCAAATTTGATTCCGTCCTTAAATGTTTTTACGTGTCTGGTGCGAAAAGTGGAAAGCCCATAGGTTTTATTGTTTTTCGCATAATAGTGGTTACCAATGCGAATATGGGTTTCTTCCATAAGTCTTATCACCAGGGCTAAAACTTTTCGTCTGGGCATGCCATCAAGGCTAAGATCTTTATCTACCTGCTTTCTTATTTTTGGAAGCACTTTTCCAAAGGCAGCCATTTTGAAAAATTTGGTTTGATTTCTCACTTTAGACCAGACGGCATGATATAAATACTGTTTTCGTCCTTTTTCATCCCTGCCTACAACTTGCAGATGACCATTTTTCAAATGAGTAATCCTTACATTTTTCCAGGCGGGAGGAATTACAAGACTTTTAATTCTATCCAATGTCTTATCATCGGTAATTTTTTCCTCTTTTCGCTGATAACTAAAACCTCTCCCTACTTTTTTTCGAATAATGGAAAGCTGATTTTCAGATACATATTTCAGATTGGCGAGCCGAACCGCCTCTTGCGGATCTTTAATTATAGTATCAATGTCTTCAGGAGATAAGGTCATAGCTTTTTGACTAAAGATAGCAGGAAAAAAAGCCGTTTATATTTAATATTTTGTGAAAATATATTGGCTGAAAATAAAAACTCCCTTAAGAAAAGGGAGTTTTATAAATTAGAAAAGCAACTATTCTTTATTCGAAATAGCTGAAACTATCACCTTCATTAATTTGCAGAAGGGATTCATAAATAAGATTAATAACATTTTCTACATCATCACGATGAACCATTTCTACCGTCGTGTGCATATATCTTAGTGGTAAGGAGATTAAAGCTGAAGGAACACCTCCGTTACTGTAAGCAAAAGCATCGGTATCTGTTCCTGTAAATCGTGAAGAAGCATGACGCTGAAAAGGAATTTTTTTCTTCTCGGCGGTTTCAATAATAAGTTCTCTCAATTTATTCTGAACGGCAGGAGCATAGGAGATAACCGGTCCGTCTCCAATCTTTGTGAGTCCGTTTGTTTTCTTCTCGATCATTGGAGTAGTGGTGTCGTGAGTCACATCGGTAACAATTGCTACGTCAGGTTTAATTCTGTGAGTGATCATTTCGGCGCCACGCAATCCAATTTCTTCCTGAACAGAATTTGTCACATACAGTCCAAAAGGAAGTTTCTTTTTGTTTTCTTTTAGTAGCCTTGCTACCTGTGCAATCATAAAGCCTCCAACCCGATTGTCTAAAGCGCGACAAACGAACTTATCTTTGTTAAGTACAAAAAATTCATCAGGATAGGTTATCACACATCCCACATGAACTCCTAATTTTTCAACTTCCTCCTTCGAACTGCAACCAACATCAATACAGATATTGTCCATTTTAGGAGATTGTTCCTTTTCCTTATCTCTTGTATGAATAGCAGGCCATCCAAATACGCCTTTTACAATTCCATTTTTGGTATGGATATTAACCCTTTTTGAAGCTGCAATCTGATGATCACTTCCTCCATTACGCACAACATAAATTAAACCTTCATCGTTGATGTAATTAACGTACCATGAAATTTCATCTGCATGTCCTTCTATTACAACCTTGTATTTGGCGTCAGGATTAATAACTCCAACCGCAGTACCATAAGTGTCTGTGATAAACTCGTCTACATAAGGTTTAAGATACTCCATCCAGAGTTTTTGACCTCCGGACTCATACCCTGTAGGAGCTGCATTATTTAAGTAATTTTCTAGAAATTTAAGCGACTTACTGTCAAGTATTTCGGTTTTCTTCATAATTCATAAATTTTAGCGAAATTAAAAAGTTTTAAGCGGAAGACAACCAACGAATGATTAATTTTGGAATGATTTTGGTTAAATTATTTATACAGATTGAAATCCATTTTTAAAGTGAAACAATATTTTTCGATACTGGTATTTTTCATTTCTTTAGTTGCCTTTTCTCAGGAAAGTGAGCAGTCTAAGGAGAATGATACTATTGAGAAGCAATATATGATTATTGCGGGAGATTCGGTTCCCCGCGAAACGATAGATTTAGAAGAAGTAGTTTTACTTCGAAAATTGAAGTTTGACAATAATAATGATCGAAAGCGCTATTTAATATTACGCAGAAAAACCCGAAAGGTATATCCATATGCAAAAATGGCATCTGAAAGACTCGTGGAGTTAAACTCGAGATTAGATCAGATCAAATCCAGGCGGGCAAGGAAGAAGTATACAAAGATTGTTCAGGACTATATTGAGGACGAATTTTCTGCCGAATTAAAAAAACTTACCAGGACAGAAGGTCAGATTCTCGTAAAATTAATCAACAGGCAAACAGGAATAACCACCTTTGATCTTGTTAAAAATTTAAAGAGTGGATGGCGTGCATTCTGGTATAATACTACTGCCAGTATGTTTGATATTTCTCTTAAAGAGGAATACCATCCGGAATCTAACCAGGAAGACTTTTTAATTGAAGACATCCTTCAACGTTCCTTTAGAGACAATATTCTTGACCGCCAGGCGAGTGCTTTAGATTTTGAGTATCTTGATTTGAGTGATAAATGGAGTAATACACATTCATCAAAAAAGAGTAGCCGTTAATTTTGATATTGAATCTCAATAGGTTATATTTAAAGTTCAATTTTTTTCCAAAAAATTATATTTTTATTTGGTTTCCAAGGGCAAGTCGTTATATATTTGCACCCGCTTTGGAAACGAAGGGATGTTCATAGAAGGCTTGTTGGGGATGAGGAGTTGATGCTGAAGGCATTAAAAAGAAACTTAAATTTTTTCTAAAAAAGTTTTGGTTGGGAAAGAAAAAGCGTTGTATATTTGCACCCGCTTTGAGAGAGAGCAAGCGTTCATAGAAACATTTTGAAATGAAGTAAGACGGCCGGTTGGGGCGAGATAATGAGGTTCGATTCCTCGGGTTTTAACAAAGACAATGATCAATAGACAATAAGCAATGATCATCTGGCAATTTTAGGATTGTTAATTGATAGTTGCTAATTGATAATTGAGAAGAGTTCATTGACATATTGAATTGACAAGGATTATAGAGTATTTATACTTTATAATCAAGTGTATAAGAATTAAGACTAGAAGAAGTCATTTTGAGCAATTTCTTTAGTAGTTGTTGAATATATTTAAGATTTAACGATGAAGAGTTTGATCCTGGCTCAGGATGAACGCTAGCGGCAGGCCTAACACATGCAAGTCGAACGGTAACAGGGATTGCTTGCAATCCGCTGACGAGTGGCGCACGGGTGCGTAACGCGTATACAATCTGCCTTTAAGCGGGGAATAGCCCATGGAAACGTGGATTAATACCCCATAGTATATAGGAGTCACCTGGCTTTTATATTAAACATTTATGGCTTAAAGATGAGTATGCGTCCTATTAGTTAGTTGGTAAGGTAACGGCTTACCAAGACATCGATAGGTAGGGGTCCTGAGAGGGAGATCCCCCACACTGGTACTGAGA